>JAFGXW010000123.1 GCA_016936415.1 Bacilli bacterium
AAAATTAATAAATTTAATTATTGACACGCCTGCATGTGTGGTATATAATAATAATGCATTTCGAGAATTAAATACAGGGTTTTATGGCATAAGACCCTAATTTAATGAAAAAGAAGAACCACCTGGTAGTGTGGAACTATATAATGAGAGGAGGAACCTATTAAATGCCTACAATTAATCAATTAGTTAGAAACGGTAGAAAATCTAAAGTTAAAAAATCAAAATCACCACATTTAAACGTTGGATTTAACTCGCTTAAAAAAGTATCAACAGATACACCTAGCCCACAAAAACGTGGTGTTTGTACTCGTGTTGCTACAATGACACCTAAGAAACCTAACTCGGCTTTACGTAAGTATGCTCGTGTTAGATTATCAAATGGTATTGAAGTTACAGCATACATTCCTGGAATCGGACATAAATTACAAGAACATAGTGTAGTTTTAATTCGCGGTGGACGTGTAAAAGACTTACCGGGAGTTAAATATCATATAATCCGTGGTACATTAGATACTACAGGAGTAGAAAAACGTCAACAATCACGCTCAAAATATGGAGCTAAAAAAGGTAAATAATTACCATAAAAAATTCAAGTTCGAAAGGAGGAATTAGTTATGCCTCGTAAAGGTCATATTGCAAAAAGAGATGTATTACCAGATCCAATCTATAATTCTAAACTAGTAACTAAATTGGTTAACAGTATTATGTTAGATGGGAAAAGAGGAACTGCTCAAGGTATTTTATACGGAGCTTTTCAAAGAGTTGAACAAATTACAAACTTACCAGCAATCGAAGTATTTGATACTGCTTTAAATAATATTATGCCTACATTTGAAGTTAGATCAAGAAGAATTGGTGGACAAAACTATCAAGTACCTGTCGAAGTAAGACCAGAAAGAAGATATACTTTAGGTCTAAGATGGTTAACTTTATATGCAAGATTAAGAAATGAAAAAACAATGGAAGAAAGACTAGCGAAAGAGATCGTGGACGCAAGCCTAGGAAATGGTGCATCTGTTAAGAAAAGAGATGACATCCATAGAATGGCTGAAGCAAATAAAGCGTTTGCTCATTACCGTTGGTAGAAAGGAGATATCAAGATGGCACGTGAATACACACTTGATATGACGCGTAATATTGGTATTATGGCGCATATCGATGCAGGAAAGACTACAGTTACAGAACGTGTACTATTCCACACTGGTAAAATCCATAAAATTGGTGAAACACATGATGGTGCTTCGCAAATGGACTGGATGGAACAAGAACAAGAACGTGGAATCACGATTACTTCAGCAGCTACTACTGCATTTTGGAAAAGTCATCGTATTAACATTATTGATACTCCAGGACACGTCGACTTTACGGTAGAAGTATCAAGATCACTTCGCGTTCTTGACGGAAGTGTGGCTGTTTTAGATGCACAAGCAGGAGTTGAACCTCAAACTGAGACAGTTTGGAGACAAGCAACTGAATATAGAGTACCTCGTATTGTATTTGTTAATAAAATGGATAAAATCGGTGCAGACTTTGATTTTAGTGTTCAATCTTTAAAGGATCGTTTAGGAGCACATGTTGCAGCTATTCAATATCCTATTGGAGCAGAAGACAAATTTTCTGGAATCATTGATGTAATCGAAAGAAAAGCATACCAATTTGATGGTGCTGCTGATGAAGTTTCTACTGAAATTGCAATTCCTGCAAATTTAGTTGAAACAGTTGAAAAGAAAAGAATGTTATTAATTGAAGCAGTTGCTGATTTTGATGAAGATTTAATGATGAGTTACCTTGAAGGTGAAGAGATTTCTGATGAAATGCTTAAAATCGCTGTTCGTAAAGGTACATTATCTGTTAAATTTTTCCCAGTAATCTGTGGTTCTGCTTTCAAAAATAAAGGTGTTAAATTGATGTTGGATGCTGTTGTAGCATACTTGCCAAGCCCTCTTGAAGTTGCAGCCGTTAAAGGTATAGACAAAGATGGAAATGAAGTAGTGTTACCTTCAGATGATGATGGAAAATTTGCAGCCTTAGCATTTAAAGTAATGACAGACCCATTCGTTGGGAAACTTACATTCTTTAGAGTTTACTCAGGACAATTAGCAAAAGGTTCTTATGTAAAAAATGCTACAAAAGACAACAAAGAACGTATTGGTCGTATTTTGCAAATGCATGCCAATTCTCGTGTTGAGATCGACATGGTTTATTCAGGAGATATTGCAGCTGCAATTGGACTTAAAAACACAACAACTGGTGACACATTATGTGAAGATAAATATCATGTTATTTTAGAGAGAATGGTATTTCCTGAACCTGTAATTAGTGTTGCTATTGAGCCAAATTCAAAGGGTGACCAAGACAAAATGGGTATCGCTTTAAACAAATTGGCTGAAGAAGATCCAACATTTAGAACATATACTGATGTTGAAACAGGTCAAACTATTATTGCTGGTATGGGTGAGTTACATCTAGATATCATCGTTGATAGAATGAGACGTGAATTCAAAGTAAGCGCAAATGTTGGAGCTCCTCAAGTATCTTACCGTGAAACAATTACTACAGAAGCGAATGTTGAAGGTAAGTTTGTTAGACAATCTGGTGGACGTGGACAATATGGACATGTTTGGATCAAATTTGAACCAAATCCAGGAAAAGGTTATGAATTCGTTGATAAAATCGTTGGTGGGGTTGTTCCTCGTGAATACATTCCTGTTGTTGACAAAGGTTTAAAAGAATCTTTGGATAGCGGAATCTTAGCTGGTTACCCATTAATCGATATCAAAGCTACATTATATGATGGATCTTATCATGATGTTGACTCGAACGAAATGGCATTTAAGGTTGCTGCAGGTATGGCATTGAAAAAAGCCAAAGAAGCATGTCATGCAATTTTATTAGAACCATTAATGAATGTTGATGTTGTTGCTCCAGATGATTATTTGGGGAATGTAATTGGAGATTTAACTAGTCGTCGTGGTAGAATTGAAGGGCAAACTCAAAGAGGAAATGCACAACAAATCACTGCAAAAGTACCTTTAGCTGAAATGTTTGGGTATGCTACAAGTTTAAGATCTAATACACAAGGTCGTGGAACATCTACAATGCAATTCTCGCATTATGAAGCTGCTCCTAAATCAATTGCTGAAGAAGTTATTAAGAAACGTAACGGATAATTGACTTAAAAACTTGCATTATAAGCTATAATGCGATAAAATACTAATGGAAATATTAACTATAAAAAAGAAAATATATTAAGGAGGAAAAACAAAAATGGCAAAAGAAAAATTCGTTAGAAACAAACCACATATGAATGTTGGAACTATCGGACACGTAGACCATGGTAAAACTACTTTAACAGCTGCAATCGCAACTGTATTAGCAAAAAGAGGAATTGGAGACACTAAAGCTTCTGACTTCGCTTCTATTGACAACGCTCCAGAAGAAAGAGAAAGAGGAATCACTATCAATACTTCTCACGTTGAATATGGAACAGAATTACGTCACTACGCTCATGTTGACTGCCCAGGACATGCTGACTACGTTAAAAACATGATCACAGGTGCTGCACAAATGGACGGTGGAATCTTAGTAGTTAGTGCTACTGATGGACCAATGCCTCAAACTAGAGAACACATTTTATTATCTCGTCAAGTAGGTGTTCCTAAATTAATCGTATTCATGAACAAAGTTGACTTAGTTGACGATGAAGAATTACTTGAATTAGTTGAAATGGAAATTCGTGAGTTATTAGATGCTCAAGAATTCCCTGGTGATGAAATTCCAATTATCCGTGGATCTGCTTTATTAGCATTAAACGGAGAAGAAAAATGGGAAGAAGGAATCATGGAATTAATGGATGCTGTTGATAATTATTTCGATACTCCAGTTCGTGATACTGAAAAACCATTCTTAATGCCTGTTGAAGACGTATTCAGTATTACTGGACGTGGAACAGTTGCTACAGGACGTGTTGATCGTGGAACTATTAAAGTTGGAGATCCAGTTGAAATTATCGGGATTAAACCTACTACTAGTTCAATCTGTACAGGTGTTGAAATGTTCCGTAAATTGTTAGATCGTGCAGAAGCAGGAGATAATATTGGAGCTTTATTACGTGGTGTTGCTCGTGAAGACATCCAACGTGGACAAGTTTTAGCTAAACCTAAATCAGTTACTCCACATACAAACTTCAAAGGACAAGTTTACATTCTTTCAAAAGATGAAGGTGGACGTCATACTCCATTCTTCAGTAACTATCGTCCTCAATTCTACTTCAGAACTACTGACGTTACAGGAGTTATCGAACTACCAGCTGGTGTTGAAATGGTAATGCCTGGTGACGACGTTCTTATGACTGTAGAATTAATTCATCCAATCGCTCTTGAACAAGGAACTAAATTCTCAATTCGTGAGGGTGGACGTACTGTAGGTTCAGGAATCGTTGTAGAAATTACAAAATAATTTTTTAAAACATAAATCAAGAGACTTCGGTCTCTTTTTTTTTGTATATTTCACAAAGTTCTCATATATTTGTATTATAATATTGATATAATGTTGTTATAATATAGTAGGTGATAATATGTTGGTAGACACGCATGTACATTTGAACTCCCATAAGTTCAAAGATAATTTAGACGAAGTAATTCAAAGAGCACGTAAAAATGATGTAGAAGCAATGATTGTTGTAGGCTATGATAAAGAAACGAATCAAAAAGCGATTGAAATTACTGAGCAATATTCTTTTATTTTTGCGACAGTAGGATTTCATCCTACGGAAGCTAAAAATGTTACAAATAATGATTTTGAGTTGTTGTCAAAACAACTGGAACACAAAAAGGTTGTTGGAGTTGGGGAATGTGGTTTAGATTTTTATTGGGATAAGGAAAATATCGAAAAACAAATCGAAGTATTTCAAAGACAAATTGAGTTATCTCTTGCAATCAATAAACCTTTAATCATTCATATGCGTGATGCAAGTGAAGCAACTTATAATGTATTATCGGAATACGATAGATTAAAAGGGATTATGCATTGCTATTCTGGAAGTCCGGAGATGGCAGAGATGTTTATTAAATTAGGGCTTCATATTTCGCTTGGTGGTCCAGTTACATTTCACAATGGAGTCAAACCCAAAGAAGTTGCAGTTATGGTTCCAATCGATAGATTGCTGGTTGAAACGGATTCACCATATCTTTCGCCTCATCCATTTCGAGGAAAAACCAATGAACCTTCAAGAGTGAAGTTGATTGCGGAAGAAATTGCAAGATTACGAGGGATGAGCTATAACGAACTAGCAATGAAAACGACGAATAATGCTTATAAACTTTTTAACATAAAGGAGAACGAATAATGAAAAAAATATTATTGCTTTTAAGTATTACTTTTACATTAATTTTAACTGGATGTGTTCCTGAGAATAACAC
>JAFGXW010000124.1 GCA_016936415.1 Bacilli bacterium
AACTTCGCGATGCTTCGTATTCCGCTTCGCGAATGTTTGATGTTCGCTACGCTCACGTTTGAACGCTTTGCAGAAACTTTCAAGCATTCAAACGGGCGTCAGCCGTCAAACAGCGAAGCGTCAAACAGGCGTAGCCGTCAAACTTTTCAAACAGCGAAGCGTCAAACAGGCCTTGGCCGTCAAACGCGTAGCGCAGCGTAGCCCAAACGGGCGTTAGCCCTCAAATGCGAAGAGTTGCGTAGCCAAACGTTATCTTTCTATCAGCATTTACTAATAACTTAGTCATTCTTATACCATCTTTTACGTACTTCTTTTAGATATTTTATTACCAATTTAGGCTCATTCTTGGGTGGAAAAAAAAACAAATCAGACTTTTTTGTTTTGTTGTTATACACAAAAAAACAAGGGTATCCACTAATACCATCATAGATACCATTAGTTGTGACTGATATAAAATCATATCCAATTTGAAATTCTGCTTCTAAGTATCGGTTCGTTATTTCATTAAAATCGGATAGAATCTTTATACATGAATCAGGAATTATTTCAAGTAAATTTAAATAATTCTTAAAAATATCTTTCACGCAACTATAACATTGTCTTTGTGAGATATAAACACAAAACACGGGACAAGTAAAATGCAGTGAATCAGGCATGTCTATGTGAATATCATTATGTAATATGCTGTTAATTAATAAGCTTTCATAAGTATGCCTCTCTACTTTGTTATGCTCTTTTTCCAAATTGAGTTGAATTGTTTGATATTCAGAAAATTTTCTTTCTTTTTTCAGAAGAATGGAAAAGAATATGACAACAAATATTAACAACAATAAAAACACTATGGATTTCTTATTCATTTCATCATTTTTAAATCAAACTTTTAATTAATTTTTTCATTAAAACTATACATCACCAATATAGGATTATCATCCTTTTTTACATCTTCAAGCCTGCTTATAAGTACTTCGTCAGACATGTTTTTCTTCATTTCCGAGTTAAATTTTGGGTTATTGACAAATGATTCAACTAATTGAGAAGGAAGAATTGAAATAAACATATTTTCATGTGACATTTGAGGTATGATAAAAAATGGAATATTTTTAATTAAAAGCGACTCTGAATATAGTTTTAAATAAGATGAATGATATAGCAAATTTTTGTCTTCTTTTGAATAAACCACATAATATAATAATTCATTCCTTGTATATTGAAAGGCAATTAGCTTATCTGTTTCGCAGTAATTTGTTATTTCAGTTGAATATTGATTAAATAAATCAGTATTCCTAGTACCTTTATCAACTGCATCTAATAGCGCTTTTTCTAAATTTTCATTGCCAAGGAAATCAACCATGCAACTAGCATAAAGTGAATCCTCACCAATCTTATAAATTATGCTTTCAAATCTATTTAGAAATGTAATATCATCTCCATAAAAGAAACCTTGTGTATTAGGATTTGAAAGGAAGTTGCCAATTTTTGTATTGACATTAAAGTATTTGGCTCTTATTTTTGCATTCTTTGATGTACTTATTAAAGAATAATGATACTTATTGTTTTTGGGATAATTGAAAGTATATGGATTATAGAAATATAATAAATCATCTACACATGCTATTTTAGTCGGATAGAAATTGATAACTTGTTCAGAGGTAAAGCTTCTGCTATAAATAGAATATGTGAGTATCTTGTGCCTTTTACTATCATAAATAAGAATACTATTACTATTTCTATCAATTGCAAAATCAGCAATCTCAAGATATTCATTTGGACCTCTACCTTTATTATCAATATGAAAAAGATAATTTCCATCATGAGTATAAACAATAACTCTATCTGTAATATTGTCATGCAAAAATATTTTATTATCAAAGAAAATCATTCTCCCAATCTCTCCGATGATAAAGGAATTATCAAGAAATATAAAATCTGCATTTTGGACTAAATTGTCATCAATAATTTCATCATCTCCAATAGAAATAATTTCAGTCGCAGTACTACATCTTTGTATGTATTCAATTTTACTATTACAGCTAACTATTATTATTGTATACAATAATATAAATAATGATCTCATAATTAAAGCTTATAAAGAAACCACACAAATAAAATATACCTTAATATTTATGTGGTTTCAGGTTAATACTACCAACAAATTGGATATAAATTCTCACATTTTTCAGGTGTGCAACTTCCAACAACTGCCCAGACACAATCTATATCATGACCAATTTTTGCTCTTGAACCATTGCATCTATATGCGTAACATGCAGCACCTTCAGCAGATCTTTCACCCGATGGGGGGGGTGGTTCGCATTCTCCAGTGGCAAAACTGTAATTTGGATCCCACATATTGCAGGCCATTGCTGACTTGAATGATAAACTAAAATTTATACCTATAGCAATAATAGTTGCAGTAATTATGATAAATAACATTTTTTTCTTCATAATGAATTTTTCAATTATTCTTAAACAATTATTTATATTCACTTAGCCCCAACTAACTTTCAATCTAAGGCTTCATTTTTCTTTGTACCTTTGCGCCTAAAGGGGGGCTACCAGAATTGATGTTCGTTTGACAGGTGTATATTGTTCATGGTTGTTTCTCCTTTTTTATTTGTTTCTATTTCACTTTAGAGTTTGACGTTCGCTGCGCTCTGATTAAGGTTTAACTTCGCTGCGCTATGTTGATTTTCGCTTCGCTCCAATTCAGGTTTCAGGTTTCAAATTTCAGGTTACAGGTTGTTCGGTGCTTAACTTGGAACTTGAAACCTGGAACTTGAAAATTTTAATTCTTCATCTATTAATCAGTATTTCAAAATCCTCTTCTATACTTACCCCGTTTACAAAATCGTAAAGGGTTATTTCTTGTACTTCGTATAAGTACCGCCAATAAGTAGC
>JAFGXW010000125.1 GCA_016936415.1 Bacilli bacterium
CATTACTTTACAAAAGGTATGGAATTTCATGATGTTGTAGATAAAATTATGCATTTTATGAAAGAGCTTTTTGATATGTAATACAAAATAAGTTACAATTAAAAATGTTACAGCGAGCCGTATCACAAATAATTGTAAAATATGTTATAAAGGTCTTAACAAAGACCTTTTTATCTGCTTGGAACATGATACCTTTGTTAGGTATTTTATATTGATATATGTTATAATATTTTTGAAAGGAATGTGATTTCATGTTACAAGTTAGGATTAATAATTCTGAATTGAATCAAGATGTAAAAAAGAAAATTGCTTCTAGAGCATTGATTATTAAGGATAACAAAGTGGCTGTGTTATATTCTAAAAAGTATAATGCATATATAACTCCTGGTGGTGGAGTAGAGGAAAATGAGACTCTTGAACAAGCTTGCATCAGAGAAACAAAAGAAGAAACTGGACTAGTTGTGAATCCTATTGAGCAGATTGCTGTTTTAGATTGTAATTATCCAAAAATTAGAATCGTACACAATTACTTCGTATGTGAGATTGAAAAAGAAACAAGTCAAACAAACAAAACAGAACACGAAATAGATCAAGATTTAGAACTGAAATGGTTAAATTTAAAAGATGTTAAGAAGGCATTCGCTACTCTAACAGATAGTTATAAATATGATACATGGATGCAGAATGAATCAATTATAATACCAGAATTGAGAAAGTACTTGAAGTAGTGGAGGAATACTATGATTAGAGAGTTTAAAGGTGAACAACTAAAAGAGATTCTAAGTTTAATTATTAAAATGAACAAAGACAATACTTTAGTTAGATATTTCCCGAAGGATAAAGAGGGTATTATCAAAAGAATTAATAAAAGAGTTAAACAATCTGATGTATTAATACTCGTTAATGAAGTAGATTCAAAGGTAGTTGGTTATACCGAGTTATTAGTTGATGAATCAGAAAACTATCTTCAGTTGTTGTCGCATTTTTCATTAATCGATTATAGTGCAAGTTTAAAGGCATTCTTTCAACATTTTGAAGAAAACTATAAAGGTTACAATCTACATTATGTACTTAGTGACTTTAATGAAGAGGGAATCCGATTTATGAACACAACAAGAGCTAAAAATGATGGATTTGAGATAATGATGCATATATCAAAGAATAGATTTAAGAATAGACAATCTGATAATGTAGTTGAACTTACCTCAAAATATTACAATCAATTTGTTTCCATGCATAATAGGCAATATAAAGGAGCATATTGGACAGGGGAGTTATTATTAGAAGAAGGACGCTTTGATATATTTGTTATAGTTGAAGATGAATTACTTAAAGGGTATGTTGTTACTTCTCATTATGGAAACGAAGAAGAGGAGATATACTTTTTTTACTCTAAAAATCAAAATGAAAAAATATCACTATATAATAAAGCATTGGCACATCGTTTTGATACAGCATCATCCATACAAGTATTGTTAAATCAAAAAGAAAATATAGACATACCATTTTTACAAGAAATAGGTTTTAGTAAGAAGGAATCAATAATCACATTTTATATTGAAGGAATTTAACTATTAAGTAATATTAGTGTGGATGATACGATAATAATAATTATTTACAACTAAAAATGTTGCAACGAGCCGCAACATAAATAATTATAAAGCATGATAAAAATAAAATAACAAAGCTAGATGCCTTGTTATTTTTTAGTTCCATTTTTCTGCCCATATGGCAATAGCTTCAAAAGTAGATGATAACTCACTTCCTTTTGGAGTTAGCTCGTATTCAATTCTAACAGGTGTCTCAGCATAGACGTTCTTCTTCACAATTTTTCTAGTTTCTAATTCTTTTAATCTTTCTGTGAGCATTCTGCCAGACAATCCAGGTATATACTTTTCAATCTCAGTAAACTTTCTTGGTCCTTGTAACAAGGAAAAAAGGATTAAACCAATCCACTTTTTTCCGAGAATCTCCAATGTTGCTTCCATTTTTGGACATAATTGATCATTCATAATATCAACTCCCATCTATATCATAACACACTAAATACAAAAAAGTAACTAAATTACTTAAAATAAGTGCATATGGATTGAAAGTCTTCATTATAGAGTGTAGAATTGTGTCATAAAGTAAGTAACTTACAATAAGTAAGTAAATAAAAGGAGAGGATTTAAATGAACATAGGTATCGTATTAGGTAGCACAAGAACTGGTAGAGCAAGTGAAGATGTAGGAACTTGGGTACTGAGTAAAACACAGACTTTCAAAGATGCAACATTTGAAATCATTGATATTAATGATTATAACCTTCCATTTTTAGGAACATCTGAGGATCAAAGTGGAGTTCAAAAATGGAATGAAAAATTATCAGAGTTAGATGGATTTGTATTTGTGGTAGCTGAGTATAACCATAGTATTACAGGAGCACTGAAGAATGCATTGGATTCAGCAAGAGATGCTTGGGCAAACAAGGCAGCAGGTATTGTAAGTTATGGTAGTGCAGGTGGAGCAAGAGCTGCAGAACATCTAAGAGGTATTCTTTCAGAACTTCAAATTGCAAGTGTTAGAACACATGTTTTGTTATCATTGTTTGACGACTTTGAGCAGTTTAGCACTTTTAAACCTAGAGATATTCACGATGAAAATTTAACGATGTTAATTAATCAAGTTAATAGTTGGAGTAAAGCATTATCAATATTAAGATAAATATGATTCAGGCAGGTGAGAAATATGAGTAAAGTATTATACTTATCACATGGTGGTGGTCCACTACCATTGTTAAAACCCAAAACACATGAGAATATGATTCGATATTATCAAGAGTTTGGAAAAAACTATACTCCCAAAGCTATAGTGGTAATAAGTGCTCATATGGAAAGAGAAGATTTTACAGTTGTAGGTGAGCATCCGAAAGAATTATTATATGATTATTCTGGTTTTCCTATAGAGTCGTATTCGATTGAATACAATCCTCCTATAGATTTAGAGTTAACAGACAGAATCTTTAATGAATTGAGCATTAATGGAGTAAAGACTAACAAGGTTACCGATAAGTTTGATCATGGTGTATATATACCATTAACAATAATGTATCCAAAACAAAATATTCCAGTAATCCAGATATCTCTAAAAAGAGGGTTGAATGAACAAGAACATATAAATCTTGGAAAAACGCTTGGTTTTCTAAAAGATGAGGATGTTTTATTTATAGGTAGTGGCTCATCATTTCATAATTTAAGAGCAATATTTGGCAACACAGATAACGTGAAAAATAATGAATTTCATGATGCATTGATTGATATATTAACAAAAGATATACCTGAATCTACAAGAGAAGAGTTATTGGTAAACTGGAGAAAATTACCAAATTCTATATTTAGTCATCCACGAAGTGAACACTTAATCCCATTGTTGGTATGCTATGGCATTAAACAGTCATCACCAATAATTAGCTTTGATGACATAATTATGAATAAAAGAAATATTTGTGCACTTTGGTAAAATACTGAAACATCAAAAAGAAGTATTGAAAATAGCGTAGACAACTTAGAACCCACTATATTCAAAGACTATGATAAATCAATTTGTCATAGTCTTTTTGCTTGGTATGAAAAAAGCTTGAAGTAGAGCTTAAATATTATTAACTTATGATCGAGTGTTATGGTTTTTCATATCATTCAAGTAAATGCTTTTTTAGAGCGCTTCGTCTCTTAAAACATAAGTTTAAGTCTTCGATTTGTGTTATAATGTTTACGAAATATAATTTTTTTGTTGACACTAACCTTAGGGGAGACTCTATATTATAGTTGTGAGGTGTATAGAATGATAATAATTGGGCAATTTGCAAAAGACAATAATATAACTGTGAAAACACTACATCATTATGAAAAGGTAGGAGTGTTATTTCCGGTTTATGTAGATTCTGAAACAGGATATCGCTATTATGATGAGAACTCTCAAGAAGACTTAGTTATTATACTCTTTTTAAAAGAACTAGGATTTTCATTATCAGAAATCAAAAGTGCAATCAATGAGTTTGATTTGGAATCAACTTTAGATTTGCTTGCATTTAAGCTTAAAAATTTGAGAAATGATAATGAAACAGTTGAAAGTAGAATCTACAAGATCGAGAACATTTTATCATCGTTACACACACCAAGTAAAAATAATATAGATTGGAAGGGAATCGTGAAGATGAGTAAATTGAAAACTGAAACAGGTAATTACGGAAAAGGACAATTAATTGAATCAAGAAATAAAGATTTTGAAGAAGCAAAAGACAATGGTACTGCGTTTTGCCTTGCTGTTATCGATTTAAATAACTTTGATAAAGTTAATAAAACTTACGGATACAATGTTGGTGACATCGTGCTAGATAGAACTTATAGTGAAATAAAATCATTCATAAAAGATTTCAATCAAGGTGTAACCTTAGAATATAAAAGTGGAGATGAATATCACCTTACCTTTACGAAATCATCATTAGAAGTTTCTATGTTAATATCGAAACTTTTGGATGCTATTGTACAAGTAGACTACTCTGATATTGCTGATGAATTAAGAATTTCAGCTACTGCTGGAATTGTCTCAATCAACAAAAATCATAAAACATATTCTGATTTACTTCAAGAAGCATCGATAGAACTCTATAAGAACAAATCAAAAAACAGATAAGTTGCCTTAAATGATACATAATCTATTTTTAAATTCTAAAATATGTTAAATAATAAAAATAAAACCCTATTTCTAGGGTTTTATTTTTGAAAGCGAGCTTTGTATGATTGTTTTTATATTGTCAGCAAGTTCATTTGTTCTCAATGTTTTAAAGTCTTCAAA
>JAFGXW010000126.1 GCA_016936415.1 Bacilli bacterium
AATCGATTTGAAATGGTACTCATTACTCCTGAATGCTTGATTCAACGTAACTCTAGAAAAAGTATTGTACTCATTCCCTATGACAAGATTAAAAAATTTAAGATTGATAACGACCGTAATGTAATATTAGAAAATGGTGATGCAAAAATCACATTAAATCCTGCTTTGCTTGGTTCTGATTTAGCTACGATTATCGAGATACTTGAAACAAAAGGTAAAACATTCGATAAAAATAGAGATTTCATGATTAGACCCGTAACGATTGAAATTGTTGATGGAAAAGTTATGATTATCGATCAAAAAAATGAAGAAACTGAGACAGAAAGACTTGTTGGAGTATATGCAAAACAATATCCAATGCTTACACCAGGATTTTTAGAATACATCATCCTTATGAACAGTATTGTTGAAAGAGCTACGAAAGTAGATGAAAATTTAATCCTAAAATTGAATGTTGCTCAAGTCTTAGAGGGACATCCTGAAAATACAAAATTTGAATCACAACTTGTCACAGATTGTATTTTGATTTTTGAAGCAGTTGATGTTGAGACAGTTGTTCGAAAAGATGCAGAAAATAAAAAAGAGTCAAAAGAAATAAAAATTACCTTGAGTACGCTTGCTAAAAAGCTTTCAAAAAGTGTTATTTCGGATTGGCGTCTTGACCGTGGAGTAATATATTTACAGTTTTCAGTTGGTGTGGAAATTCTACAAGTCACGATGGGTTATAAAGAAGTTATCGTAGGATGGAAATCTTTTAAATAATGCAGCATTGCTGCATTATTTTTTTTTTTGGAAAAAGTATTTAAATTAGTATGAATTATTGACTATTAAAGGGATAAAACGTATAATGTAGTGGAATAGAAGGTGGATTATGGAACAACAAAAAGCAATTAAACGGCAAATCACAAAATTTAGTTTTTATGGATTCTTAAAGAACCTTAAATTCTTTGAACCTTATTTAATTGTATACTTTGCGTTATCCGGATTAAGTTTATTTGAAATTGGACTATTATATAGTATTAGAGAAATATTGATTTATATTTTTGAAGTACCTTCAGGTGTTCTTGCAGATCGCTATGGCAAGAAGACAGAATTAATTATTTGTTTTATTTTTTATATCATTTCTTTTGTTCTTTTTTATGTAGGTGCTTCGTTTTTATTATATGCGATAGCTATGGTATTTTTCGGGTTAGGAGAAGCATTCCGTTCTGGAACACATAAAGCTATGATTATGTCATATATTGATCATCAGAATATCACAGATTCAAAGAGTAAAATTTATGGAAAGACAAGATCTTTTTCATTGATTGGTTCAACTGTTTCAAGTCTGATATCAATCATATTTGTTTTGGTATTACCGAATCTTTCGTTGCTTTTCATTATTGCGATAATTCCGTATGTTCTTGATATGATCTTGATTTTAACATATCCTAATTATTTGAACGATCGCGTTGATTCAACATTTAAATTGAAAGAATTTTTAAGGCAAAATGTGATTGCGATAAAATTTATATTTGAAGAAAAGAAAATTCGCAAATTGCTGATGAGTTCAGCATCGTACAATGCTGTCTTTAAGACTATAAAAGACTATATTCAACCGATTATTATTACAATCACAATTAGTATTATTGTCTTTCAAAATTTGAGTGTTGAACAAAATACTAATGTCTATCTTGGAGTTATATATGCAGTAATCTATTTGATTAGTTCGGTTGCAAGTTTTAATTCACACAAACTAATGGAATATATATCTAGAGAAAAAATTATTGGTTTAATTTGGTTTCTAAGTGGAATGACACTTGTGCTATTGAGTATATTCATAGAGAATTTAATAATTTTAGTAGTTTTATTTATTTTATTATATGTTTTCTTGAATCTAAGAAAACCAATTATGATTGAAAAAATTGGAGATGAAGTTGAAAATAGTAAACGGGCATCTGCGCTATCAATTGAATCGCAATTTACGTCAATTCTTGTAGCTATCTTTGCACCAATTTTAGGACTTATAGCTGATCATTATTCAATTTCGGTGATGTTAATGATTGTTGGGTTGATTATGGTAATGATATATATTATTAAAACTAATTTTATATTGAGAGAAAGAGGAGTACAATGAAACAAAAAATCAAAAAGTTTAAAGATGAAGAACTTTATCCAAAAAGTAAAGCTTCCAAAACAAAGAAACGTGCTATGGATAAGTTTGATGAACGTCTTGAACCGGATTTTAAAAAAATTGCCCAAAAATTAAAAAAATAAAAGTTGCAGTTCATATCATATGAACTGCAACTTTTTTAATATTTTTCAATTCTATTAATGATTGAATCAAGACTATTTCTAGCTTCGATAGGTAAAATATCATGATTATATAATCCATCAATGAATTCAACTCTAGAACGCAATCTTGAAATGAACAGCTTTTTAAAATCGGAATTTGAGAAGTCTGGATTAAAGTCATCCATTTTTACGTATTCTAGTTCTTCAATGTTACAAAATTGAACAAACTGAATTTCTTTTGAAACTATTTGTTCAATTAAGCCAAGTGTTATTTGTGGTGTTACTTTTTTATTAACAAAATGGCCAGTATTGATAACATAGCAATCTACTTTCGTTGATTCAAACAAGTCTTTAAATTTATTATAGTCATTTCTTAATGGATATAACCTAAATGGATTTGCATAAGGTTCAATCACAAGTTTATCTACAATTGCGCCATGTTCAGCAGAAGAGCGTTTGGTAGCTAAGGTTGCACCAAGGGTACTCGCTAAGATGCTTGAATTTACTTTTAGGATTGGTGGTAGAGTATCATCTTTCATAATCCAAAAAATAGCATCAACTTTATTGTTAAATTTATAAGCGCGTTTTTCTGTCCAAAACTTTGATTTCAATGCTCTTCCATTTCCGTTTCGAATGTCTTCAGTAACGGGAACAATTTTTTGATTGTTATCAATAGTTGCTCCAACATTTTGTAGTGTTAAAAGATATAAATTATCGGGAGAGTCTGTTGGATAATCTTGCACCTTATCGAAATATGAAGGTTCTAAGGAGATGCTTGATCCGTCTTTATTGGAAATAATGAATGCATCATCGTGTAGCACAGTAACATCAAATTTTCCATGGTGTTTTGAGTGAGTAATTGTACTTTTTCCACTACCACTAAGTCCGAATACGCCAGCAATATATGTTTTGTTGTCTGGCAAATTAAATCTTTTTTGGCCACCATGACAAGCAGTATAGTTATTTCTAGAAGCAACACTCCAAGCCATTGTAAGTGTAGCTTTCTTATGTTCACCGAAATATCTTAGGCCAAATAAAGCACCACAATTCGTAGAGTGGTCAAAAAGTGATAAACCACCTTTATATCCTTCTATAAATTCATCAGGATCAGAGTAAAGGAATATATCTCCCTCTTCAATCTCAAGTGATTTTTTATACATTTGATCCATCTCGAAATTCTCGTTTTGAAAGTTTAATAACCACGAGTAAAGAGTGTTTTCAAACCCCTCAGGAACAAGAAGATGTGCTCTTACCATGAAGTCTTCATGTAATCCAACATAGGCAACCGCATGATACATTTTCTTTTTACGAGAATTGAAAATTGAATCACGAAGTATTTCTGCATATTTTTCAGTGTTATCCTTATTGATTAAACGTCTTGCTTGCGCCTGTCTACCAGTTATAATTCCATCGTTAAATATTAATAACTTTGCATCATTTGGTAACCCAAGTTCATCCGCTCTGTGTATTGGCATATCGGTAACAATTGTACCGCTCGAATTTTTTGCTAGTTCGTATGCATGAGCAAGAGAAGTAACTTTAATGACATTATTACGGTAAAATGCAGTTTCAATTGTTGTACGTATTCTGCTAAAATATTGCGCGTTTTTACTTCTAATTTCAGATTGGTTATAATTACTTTTTGTTGACATATAATTCTCCTAACTAAACAATTTATAAGTTAACTACTAGTGCTCCTAAAGCGATAGAATAGTATTTACTTTCTGTTGAATCAGCTCTACTGGTCAATACGATTGGTTTTTTTGCACCAGCAATTACACTCGCGCTTTTTGCACCAGCTAAAAACATCATCGTTTTGTAAAAAACATTTCCAGCTTCAATTCTAGGCATGATTAAAATATCAATATCTCCAGCGATTGGATCACTGATGCCTTTGTGAATTGCAGCTTCTTTATTGATAGCATTGTCTAATGCGAATGGTCCACCTACTTTGCAACCTTTGATTACACCGTTACGGTTCATATCTACCAATTTTACTGCGTCAACTGTTGCTTCCATTTGTGTGTTTTCTTTTTCAACAGCAGCAATGATACCTACATTTGGAGATGATAAACCAAGTGCGTGAGCAATGGTTACACTGTTTTCTATAATTTGGCGTTTTTCATCGAGAGTAGGAGAAATATTCATTGCTCCATCACTCATAAATATCAATTTATCATGTGTTGCAACTTCCATGACACTAACATGAGAAATACGATTATTCGTTCTCAAGCCAAACTCCTTGTTTAATGCAGCTTTTAAAATGATTGATGTATCGACTAAGCCTTTCATTAAAAAATAATCTTGATTTGCACTGACCAATTTAACGGCTTCTAAACAAGCAGTTTGCTTATCTGGTTCATCAATAATTTCATAATGTTTCTCGTCGATTTGTAATGTATTTAGGATTTCTGTTATTTCAATTCTTGATCCAATTAAAATTCCATGAATAATATTGTTAGCGCGAGCCATTTCAACTGCTTCAAGAACATGTTCATCTGCAGCACATGCAACAACTAATGTTTTTGTTTTGATTTGAATGGCAGTCTCTACCAGTTCGTTGATTGACTTTATCATATAATCCTCCTATAAGTATTCTTTTGCAGTTTCATCACCATTTAATACTCTTAATGCACCAAACGCCAATGCTTCCATTTCATCTTCACCAGGGAGTACGATGATTTTTCCTAAGAAAGAAGTACGTTCCTTAATAAAATCAATAATCAATTTATCGTATGCAAGTCCACCAGTTAGTACAATCGCATCAACATTCCCTTTTAATACGGTGGCTGCAGAACCAATTTCTTTTGAAATTTGATAACACATTACTTCCAAAATAAATTTTGCTTCTTTATCTCCATTTTGAATGCGTTTTTCAATTTCAAAACCATCATTTGTTCCTAAATATGCAACCATACCGCCGTTTCCATAATTCATTCTTTGAATGTCTTTGAGTGTGTATTTCCCACTTAATGCCATTTTGTATAATGGCCCGAGTGGAACACTTCCACTACGTTCTGGAGACATTGGTCCATCACCGTCAAGCGCATTATTTACATCAATTACTCTTCCAAGATGATGTGCACCAACACTGATTCCACCACCAAGATGAGCGATGATAAGATCAAGTTCAGTATATTTTTTACCAAGTATTTCCGCTGCTTTTAAACCGGTTGCTTTTTGATTTAACGCATGGAATAAGCTTTGCCTTTTTATAGATGGCATACCTGTGAACCTGGCAATATCATCCATTTCATCGACTGCAACAGGATCAACGATAAATGCTGGCTTATGATTGATATTTGCAAGTTCTTTCGCAATAACACAACCAAGGTTAGAAGCGTGTTCCCCGCGAGGTGCTTGTCTCATATAGTCAATCATTTCATCATTTACCAAATAAGTTCCACCTTGAATCGGTTTCAATAGTCCTCCGCGACCAACAATCGCATCAAAACTATCAATAGAGTAAGAACTTTCTTCTAAAGCATGGATAATTGCCTCTTTTCTAAATGCGAACTGATCGATAATTTTTGAAAAAGAAGAAATGATATCAGACGAGTGCTTTATACTCTTTTTAAAGACTAGTTCTTGGTCTTCATAAATTGCGATTTTAGTTGATGTTGAGCCTGGATTAATTGCTAAAATACGATATTTCATTTTGTCCTCCTATTGGGTAATTTTGGTTTCGTAAAAAATCACGAGTACATTATAACATGGTAGCGTTTTCACTACAACCCTAATTAATATTTTTTTCAATGTTATGATTTCTTGTTTTTATATTATTACCCTAACATAAAAATAGGCGAATTTTGTGTTTTTTTTCCAATATTAATCGTTTTTTTATGTAAATGGCTCATATATGACCTTTTCAACTCTATTATTATTATATATTATTAAATAACTAGTCATATAAAAAGTAATAAGGAGTTGATTTTTATGGGTTATATTTTGATGGGAGCTCTTGGATTTGGATTTTTATTATTGTTTGATTTGTTATCTATGAATGCTAAGAGTTATTTCAAATACGTGTTTGGTATTAGTGGATTCTTATTGATCATACTAAACAGTGTTTTCATCATTCGAAATTTCTCAGAAATGACTTTTTCAATTTGGACTAGGATGATAGGCGGTATTTTCTCTGTTATATTTTTAGTTTTATTGATTTATTCAGTCTTCATTGAAGTTGGAAAGAAGACATATGGTCTTAAAACAGAATTTAAATTGGTTACAACAGGAACATACGCACTTAGCCGCCACCCAGGAGTTCTTTGGTTTTTTATGCTTTATCTTTGTGGATATTTACTATTCCAAAACCAATTTGTGCTTTACGCGGGTCTTGTTTGGACAGGAATCAACATCATATATGTCTTTATTCAAGAACGCTTCATTTTTTATAAAATATTTGAAGGGTATGATTGTTATCAAAAATCTACACCAATGATTATTCCCAATTATCAAAGTTTTGAAAAATGCATTACTACACTTAACTGGAGGATTACATGAAAAATTTACGCGAATTGCTACTGGATGAAGATTATGGAAAAATTTGGAAGGCTTACCTGGGATTCTTAGATTTGACTCTTGATGAGTTTATGGAAATTCAAGAAAGATTACTGCTTGAACAAATAGATTTGTTGAGCAAATGCAAATTAGGGAAAAAGATTTTAGGTAATAAAAAGATTACTTCTATGGAAGATTTTAGAAAAAGTGTTCCTTTAACAAGATATGAGGACTATGCAGATACCTTGTTAAATAAAAGAAGTGAAGATCTACCTAGCGAACCACTCCATTGGGTTCAAACAACTTGGAAGGGTGGGAATCAACCGATTAAATTGGCACCTTATTCAAGAACAATGGTGGAAGAACATACAAAAATGTTTTTATCAAGTCTTATTCTGTCTACTAGTAAGAAACGAGGGCACTTTACTTTAAGAAATCACGACCGATTTTTATACGGGATGGCACCTCTACCTTATTTGACAGGATTTGCTCCCTATATTTTAAAGAATGAAATTGATTTTGAATATTTGCCTTCAACAGAGGAAGCAGAAAAACTTAGCTTTCGAGATCGAAACAAAGTTGGATTTGATCTTGCAGTAAGAAAAGGGGTGGATTTGTTTTTTGGATTGTCTAGTGTATTGGTGAAGATTGGGGAAGGTTTTGCAAGTGGTTCCAACAATTCAAAAATAGTATTTCCATCAAATGTAAAACAAGCAGTAAAGCTTGTGAGAGCTACATATAAGAAAAAAATAAAAAAACAAAGCTTATTGCCAAAAGATTTATTTGAATTCAAAGGAATTGTATGTGGAGGTACCGATTCAGATACTTATAAAACACAAATAGAACATTATTTTGGCATTACACCACTAGAGATATTTGGCGGAACAGAAAGTGCTGCAGTTGCAACAGAAACTTGGAGTAGAAATGGTTTAACATTCTTTCCAGACGTCAACTTTCTTGAATTTATTCCGCAAGAAGAACTATCAAAAGAATTGATGGATGAGACCTACGTTCCTAAAACTGTGTTATTCAATCAAATTCTTCCCGGAAATGTTTACGAACTTGTTATTACAAAACTTCGTGGTGGTGCATTTGTCAGATATCGTATTGGTGATATTATGAGATGTGTGGGACTAGAAAACATAGAAGATAAGATCAAATTACCACAAGTGAAGTACATAGATCGTGTGAACAACATTATTGATTTGTCTGGATTTACTCGAATTACAAAACAACTGATTGGTGATTCGATTAAATTGTCAGGATTAAAAGTCAATGGTTGGACAGCATGCAAAGAATATGGCGATGAAAGACCATATATTAATCTATATATTGATGGTCAATTTACAGAAGAACAAGATATTATTAAATCAAAAATAAATGAACAAATGAAACAACTTGATCCAGATTATAATGATGTTCATGCTCTTCTTGGACATGAACCGTTAAAACTTACTGTTCTTAAGGAAGGGACGTTTGCAACTTATAAACAACTAACAAAATTTGATATTACAAATATTAATCCTAGCGTTGAAGATTTATCTAAATTAATTAATTGTAATGATAGTTTATAGACTGACTTAAAGAGGTGTCCTGATGGTAGTAATTACACAATATACACTCATTCCTTTAATATCCTTCGTATTGTACGTATTTATTTTAGTTATTTTAAAAACATCTAACTCAAATAAATTGTCCAATGCTTTTAGTTTGTACATCGTATCTATGATTGTGCTTTCTTTTGGATCATTCATGATGAAAACTGGGTTGCCTCCAAGTTCTCTTTTTTGGAATAAATTTATGTTTCTAGGTTTTGCGACTGTACCAGTATTGTTGTATCGTTTTAGTGTAATCATGGCAGAAAATTATACGAGAAGATTTACCATTTACTTAGGTTATGTTTTATCGGTTGTTTTGATTATATTATCGCTTACTGGTCACGTTATAAAAACGGCTGAATTAATCGATGACGAATTCGTATATGAAATTGGATTTGGTGCCTATGTAACTGCAGTAATTCTAATTGGTTATAGCACTTTAGCAATTCTAACAATGATTCAGAAAGTGCGAAGAAAAGAAATAAGTATTCGAAAAGTTAGATTGGTTATTATTGCGGTTTCTTTGGTAATATTCGGAGGTGCCCTTAACCTAAATACCATCTTAGGAAAATACGGAATCGATATTTTATTCAATACAATTAGTGCAATCTTAATTACCATTTCAATCACCAGAAATAAGTTTTTAGAAATTAACTTAATTGTAAAAAAAGGATTATCTATTTCAGTGTATAATGTTTTATTGTTTGCCGTATATGTAACTGCCTTAGTAGTTGCTTATGATGTTTTACTATCATGGGGAATTACAGATTTATTTTATATCGTTTTGTTTATTTCGCCAGTCTTCATGATTTTAGAACCAATACGAAAATTACTTCAAAAATGGACGAATCACATTTTTTATCGTGCGACAACAGATAGACAAATTATTCTTCATGAATTCAGTAATTTAATTAATTCTGCATTCAGTTTGGACGATATAACGACATCACTTATTGCAGCAATCCAAGATGGGCTTGATACAAAAGAAGTAAGCATCATGTTGAAAAATACAGTCAAATATAAACTTGGGAATACAACAATAGAAGATGCGGACTACGCCGACATTTCATTTAAGTTCAATCATCCTATTGTAAACTGGTTTAAAAATGGAAATCAAATTTTATTGTCTTCGCAAATCAACAATCACGTGACATTTAAAGGATTGTGGGATGCGGAAAAAAGAGTGATTCACATTTTACAAACAGAACTAGTTGTTCCAATTAGATTTTCTGACGACTTAGTTGGAATGGTTGTATTATCAGGCAGAAATGATGAAACGCCATATAGTCAATTAGAAATCGACTTTTTGGCTACTTTAATCAATAATGCAGCAGCGATTATCGAAAATGCAAAAACCATTGAAAATATCAAAAAACAATCAATTACTGATGAACTAACAAAGTTATACAACCATCGCTATTTTCACGAAACTGCAAGCCGATGGATCCAAGAAAAGAAATTTGAACTATTTAGTGTAGCAATGATTGATATTGATCAATTCAAAATTTATAATGACCTTTATGGTCATGCAGCTGGGGATGTTGCTTTAAAGAGAATTGCTGATTTAATTGCAATCAACACTCATTCAAATGATTTATTGGTACGATATGGCGGAGAAGAGTTTGTTATATTCTATCCAAATACATCAAATGAAATTGCATATCGATCAATTGAGAAAATTAGACAAGTAGTAGAAGACGAATTTTTACTATCAAAAGAAATCAAAGAATTCCTAACCGTTTCATGTGGAATTGCAACGTTTCCTGATCATGGCTACACACTGGAAGATATTATTTCAAAGGCGGAGCAAGCGATGTATATTGGAAAACAAAGTGGAAGAAACAAAGCCATTCGATTTGAGATGAAAGACTCTAAAAATCGTATATATGATGATGAAGTTCAGGAGAAAATTAAAGATGCGTATATTTATAGTATTTATGCACTTGCAGCTACAATAGATGCCAAAGATCATTACACATTTGGTCACTCTAATAATGTATCGGTTTTAGCAGCGGCCTTGGCTGAAGAATCAAAATACTCACTTAGCGATATTGAGATTGTAAAAAATGCAGGATTACTTCATGATATTGGTAAAGTTGGAATTCCTGAAAGTGTTTTATCTAAGCCAGGTGTACTTAATGATGATGAAATGGAAGTCATGCGTTCACACGTCGTTCAATCTATCAATATTATTAAGCATATTCCAAATTTATTAGAAACAGTTCCAGTCATCGTTAGTCATCATGAAAGATATGATGGTCAAGGATATCCACGAGGAATAAAAGGTGAGAATATACCATTACTTGGACGAGTGATTTGCATCGCGGATGCTTTTGATGCAATGACGACGGACCGTCCTTATAGAAGAGGATATTCTTTAGAACAAGCAATATACGAACTGCAAAAAAATAAAGGAAAACAATTTGATCCTGATCTAGTAGATACGTTTGTAAAAATGTTAAAAGATGGCAAAATTGAAAAATTGCCTTTAGAAAACAGACCGTCATTTTAATGGCGGTCTTTCCTTATTAACATACGACAAATCTTCTATCATGTTCACTACAATTTTATGTGTAAATATTTTTTATTTTATGGTATGTTTTCTCTTCTAAATGTGCTAAAATATTTATAAAATCGTAGAAACAAATCTATCTAAAATTTTACAAACTAGGAGGAGTACAATGAAAAAAGGTTTTAAAAAGTTACACTTAATTTTTGTTCTGTTGCTGATTGCAACAGTACTTGTTGGATGCGAAAAGGATCCAGTTGAAAAAGACGATCCAATTGATATTGTTGAGACGGATACGGTTAATCCAGTCATTAGTGGAACCCTAAATATCAACTATACTATTGGTGATGAAACACCAGACTACTTAGCTGGAATTACAGCAACGGATGATATCGATGGTAATCTGACTTCTGATATTACTGTTGATTCAAGCTTGGTCGATTTAACAACGGAAGGAACATACACAGTAACTTATACAGTTAGCGATGAAGCTGGGAATGAAACAGAAGTGTCAATCGAAGTAATTGTTACTGTAGCTCCACTTACTGCTGCAGAAAAAGCTGAACTAGATATCGCCGCTTTGGTATTTGGAACAGAATCTGCTTTACCTACTTCAGGAGCAAATGGAACTAGTTTTATTTGGTCTACTAGTAACCCATATGTCGTAACAAAAAAAGGTTTGATTATTAAGCCTGCAATTGGATCTGATCCAGTTACAGTTACCTTAACTGCACAAGT
>JAFGXW010000027.1 GCA_016936415.1 Bacilli bacterium
ATCAATAATTGTGGTCTAAATACATCGATTGCTAGTACATCATCAACATACACACTATTAATAGAAGCAATCGGTAATATTTGCCCATTCTTCTTAAAAGGATTCATCACTTCACCCCATTTGTCATTATTATTAATTATATCAAAAAAGACCAATTTGTCTAACAACATTGGTCTTATCAATCAAATACTAATTACTCGTTTTTAAAACAACTTTCGCAACCGCTTCAATGTGACTCGTTTGTGGGAACATATCAAATGGAGTCACTTCTATTACTTCATAATTATTTGCTTGCAGATAATTTAGGTCTCTAGCTAATGTAGAAACATTACAGGAAATATATACAATTTTTGGAATTTTCATCTGTACAACAGTTTCTAAAAATTCTTTTTCCACTCCCTTACGAGGAGGATCCACAAATAATACATCCACGTTCTTGCTTTTCCATGTTTGAATAACTTCTTCTGCTTTTCCAGCAACAAAAGTAGCATTGTGTATACCATTAACTAGCGCATTTTCCTTCGCATCTTCAACAGCTTGTTTGATTACTTCTACACCTAATACTTCTTTCACTTGTGAAGCTACGCTTAATCCAATTGTTCCAATACCACAAAAAGCATCTATGACTGTATGATTTTCATCAACTTCTGCGTATTGAATCGCCTTCTTATAAAGTTCTTCCGTTTGAGCAGGATTTACTTGATAGAATGATCGATGAGAAATTTTGAATTTCACATCATTGATTTCATCAATAATAAAATCTTCACCATATAATACTTTTGATTTTTTACCCAGGACAACATTGGTATCTTCTGGATTGTAATTTTGAATAATTGAGACAACTTTTTCAAATTTAGAAACAATTTTTTTTATGACAATCTCTTTTTTAGGTAACTTTGGAATTGCGGTTACCAAAGTTATTGAAATATCATCGTATTTATTCGAACTTCTAATTACAACATTTCGGATAACACCCATACCAGTTTTTTCATTATATGCTGGAATACTAAGTTCCACAAAAACATTTTTCAAAAACTTAATGATATCTGTTGTAATTTTCGGAATAATATAGCATTTCTTCATATCTATAATATCATGTGTACGATTTTTATATAATCCAGCTATCATTTTACCGTTTTCTTCTGCAAAAGGAATTACAGCTTTATTACGGTAATAATAAGGATTCACCATTCCGACTGTTTCATTGACTAACGTGTCAATTCTACCCAATTTTCGCAATGTTTCTTTGGTACGATGCTTTTTAAAATCAAGCTGCATTTGATAGTTCATATGCATTAAATTACATCCACCACATTCTGCAAAATGCTCACAAATAGGTTCTTTTCTAAATGGTGACATTTCCGTTAATAACAACAAACGACCAAATCCAAAACTACTATTAATCTTTGTAATTTTAATTTGACCTTTTTCTCCCTTTAAAGCATTTGCAACAAATACTGGAAACCCCTCTATTTTACATACGCCCATTCCGTCATGAGTCATGTCAGTAAACTCAACATCAAAATACTCATTTTTTTCTATCATTTTTACACCTTCTCATTTGAGTAAGATTTGTTTTCTAGTCGGACAAAGTCCTTATATATAAAAAAATGAAATCTCCACATATCTATTATATCACAAATATAGAAAAAATTAAAAAAGAGCAAAATAATTAGCTCTTTTTTATAAAAGGGGGAGAAGATTATTCAATTACGATTTCAACAGTGTCTCCATCGGCTGATTCAATGTCTACAATTTTTCCTAAAGACCCTTGGTCTATCATTTCTAGGATCATATCAATGTCTAAATCCATTCCTTGGATTTGATCCATTTTCATGAATCCTTTACCACTTTTTAATGCCATTTTCGCAAAATCTAATGGGATTTGAACATTTACTTTGTCACCATCTGCGGATAATATTTTAATTTTGAACATTTTAAACGCTTGTTTTTTTGGAGCTACTTGGACATTTCCAAATGAATCATCTAAGGCTTTTAATAAATCTGCACCTTCTGCAGCTGTGATTGTTTTATTTTGGATCATTTCTAATATTCTTAATCTATCGTCATTCATTTTTTACACCATTCCTTATTTTTATTTTTTGTATTTTATATTTTTAATTTCTTATTTTTTAAATCTTTTATTCTTATCTGTATGTTCGATTTGTTCAAGTAACATTTTTATTCTTTCAGTTCTAAATTCATCAACTCTATAAATCGATTCAGTTTCGTACATAAGTTTTCCTCCTATTTCATCAGTTTGGCAGCTTCTGATGCAGTTATTTCGCCTTTTTCAAGCTTTTTAAATATTTCTTCTTTGTTTGCCTTTTCTTCTTCATCAATCTCATAACCCATACTGACGATTACTTCATCTAAGTTTTTCTTAACAGTTGGATAAGAGATACCAAGTTCTTTTTCAATTTGTTTGATGTTTCCTCTATTTTTCAAAAACACTTCAATAAAGTATAAATGCTCTTTTGATAAATAATTAAACTTTGATAATTGGAAACTTCCACTAATTTCTGTATCACAGTGGTTACATTTTAATCTAGTAACTGATAAATCACCTTTACAAATTGGACATTCACCTATAACATTTTTAATCATCAATTTCTCCTCCTAGATAATACTAATTTTTACTTGTGCGTCTTTGCTATCAATATCAATTTTTGTGTTTTTTGAATACTTTAACATTTTTGATATTTCAGTTATATCGATATTATCATCTTTAACAAATCGTTTTGCCAATCTAAGTCCTAATCTCGCAAAGATCATTGGGAAGGGTATTAGAAATAAAAATTTTAATAATCGATTAACGCCCTTTCCTTCTTCTGGAACAACAACTTTCATTTTTATAAAATATGCTCTTTTACCTGGCCGCGTTTTTGGTTCAGGATATATTTCACTTAAAGCTTCTTCACAGGATATTTCATTATTTTCAAGTTTTTTAAGTACTGAATCATAATTCATTATATATCACACCTTTACAATTAATTTTATTGATTTGTTAATTAATTTTCTTAACTACACCCTAATAATAAACCCTTCAATAATATTTGTCAACACTTATTTAAAAAATAATTAAAAAAATTAATATTGTAATTAAAAATATCAATTTTATCATTAAATTAATTGATAAAATTGATATTTGTTTATTCTTTTTCTAATTCTTTCTGTAATTCCTCGAAAAATGCATGATAGATTAATTGATAATTTTTCTTCAACATAAACTCTGTAATAGCCAATCCATCTTCTTTCCAATTACCTTTATAATAAGCCAACGCCAAATAGTACTCTAATTCCACAATTCTAAATCTCTTTAGCTGTTTTGGTATTAAATCCATTAAATAAGCAATCAAATCTTCGTAATTTTCTTCTAGTATATAAATTGGTGCTTTGGCAACGTCTAACTCATTCATAAATTTTTTGCTTGGAGAACTTTCTTTCATTTTTTGGTAAAGACCCATATATAAATTTCTATCATTATTATGAAAAGCAATTTTAAGACTAATGTTATACCAGATATATCTGTTCTCTTCATTTAATTTTGTTACATCATACTTTTGAATCAACTCTAATGCTTTATCATATTCCCCATTATAAACATATCCATAGGCAAAATAGAGATCACTGTATGTGTTATTTCTTTTTGAGTACTTTTTTGTTAACAACGATAAGTACCCTGGAGCATCACACATAATTTCTAGTTTTTGGTTGTCTCTGGTTTTGAATATAAGGATATATAATATATATAATAAGATAAAAGAAACTAAAACAATAATAATGATTGTATCATCAAACAATGCATCTAAAATATAATATAAGAGAATAATGACAATTACTTTCACCATGAAACTAAGAGATAATTTATTCATTGTTGTTATCTTCCATTTCGATTGCCGCTATTCGACTACTAATAGGTGGATGAGAATATGTTAGTTTCACGTAAATAGGATGTGGTGTTAAATTACTAAAATTCTCTTTTGCCAATGTTTTCAATGCTGCAATCATCGCCACTTGATACCCATGGTCTTTGGCATATTTGTCTGCTTGATACTCATGTTTTCGAGATATGCCAGATGATATTGCCCCAATCACAATAGATATTGGTGACAATAAAACACTAAAAATAATGATACCGAATCCAAAATGTGCTCCTGTGAATCCAAACGCAGTACTCAATACTGGAGAACTAAGTGTAAATAACAGTGCTCCTAAATATAAAGACAAGACAAGAATAGACTGTATCAGTCCAGATATCAAATGTTTGTGTTTATTGTGTCCTATTTCATGTGCCAATACAGCTACAATTTCATCCGTACTCATTTTCTCAAGTAACGTATCATAAAGTACAACTTGTTTCATTTTACCAAGACCACTGAAATATGCATTTAATTTCGTTGATCTTTTTGAGGCATCTATTACGCTAATTTTACTAACCTCATAGCCTACACTTTCCGCAAACGAAACTATCTTATCTTTTAATTCTCCATCTGCCAATGGTGTCAATTTGTTAAATAGAGGTACGATTAGTTTGACATAGAATAAATTGGTAAACAACAAGATAAAAACTACAGAAATCCAAGCAAATACATAAAACATATCGCCAAAATTCACATACAACACCTGTAGAAGATTAACCAATCCTCCACCAAAAATAATCATTAAGAATATACCTTTAATCTTATCAAACACAAATGTTTTCTTTGTTGATTTGTTGAATCCATATCGTTCTTCAATACTAAATTGAGAATAATAAGAAAACCCAACATCAAAAACAAATCCAATCAGAAAATATAATCCCAAAAATATCAAAGTTTGAAAATAAATAATATCTGTCGCTTGTACTGCGATATCATTCAATTTTATGAACAAACCTGAAAATAACAAAATCAGTAATACTACCAAATCAAAAGAAGATGATATCAATCCAAGTCTAAAATTCTCCATATTATAACTGAGCCACTTTTTGTAATCTTCCTCAGCGTAAATATCAGATACATTTTTTGGAATTGGTTGTAATCTATTTTTATAGTTCATAATAGATAACCACAAATTAAATAAGAATGTCCCCACTAAAAATAAAGGGATAATAAATAATACCAATTGTTCCATAAAACAACCTCCTTTGGTGTTTCTATTTTAACATAACTACCAAAAAAGAAGAAGTTTTAAATCAAACAAAAATGGCCATACAAGATTTTGTATGGCCATTACAATTATTGATAAATCCAAAACAACAATTCAATACTTTCAAATTCATACTCATAAGCTTCAAACTGGGCTTCATTAATAAAAACATAATCACTCGTAAACTCCAATTCAATCAAAACATATTCACCAGATTTGATTGTTTCATTTATCTGAAACATTGCCGCAGCAATTTCCGTTTCCACTCCTTGTGGATACAACGCAAAGTCTACATCACCTATGTATTTGTCCTCTTCTAATCCGTTTGTAATATAGGCATCAATCAAAAAGCTAGAGCCTTCATATCGGGGATTTTCAAAAACAACATTAATGATACCTGGCTCAACAGTTATTTTTTCACAAGATGTAAGTAATACACTCAAAAGAGCAATACAGAAAACAAAAATCATTCTTTTCATATTTTGCCTCCTACATACTTGCTTTGATTTCGATAATAATATCTCGAATCTCAGCTGCTTTTTCAAAATCAAGTTTTCCTGCAGCACTTCGCATTTCTTTTTCGAAATCTTTCAATAAATCTTCTTTTTCTCGTTTTGTCATTTCATGTAGTTGCTTATTATTTTCGATGACTTCTAATTTAATTGTAAGCGACTCTCTAACATCCTTAATAATTGTTTTAGGTGTAATATTATTCGCAAGATTATAATCCAATTGGATTTGTCTTCTTCTAGCTGTCTCACCAATTGCTTGTTCCATCGCTTCCGTCATTTTATCGGCATACAATATTACGAGCCCATCACTATTTCTTGCAGCTCTACCAATCGTTTGAATTAAGCTTCGTCCACTTCTTAAGAAACCTTGTTTATCCGCATCCAAAATACATATTAAACTAACTTCAGGAATATCTAACCCTTCTCTTAATAAGTTAATACCCACAATTACATCATATGTACCAAGACGTAATTCACGAATAATTTCAGTTCTTTCAAGTGTTTTAATTTCTGAATGAAGGTAAGCAACTTTTATTCCAATCTCTTTTAAATAAGTCGTTAAATCTTCGCTCATTTTAATGGTTAGGGTCGTAATTAATGTTCGTTGATTATTGCGATTTCTTTCTAAAATCATCTCAACGATGTCATCTATTTGTCCTTTCTTTGGACGAACTTCAACAATAGGATCCAACAGTCCAGTTGGACGAATAATTTGCTCAGCAACATATGATGTTCTTTCAAACTCATAATCTCCTGGCGTAGCACTCAAATATACAACTTGATTAATTTTTTCATTGAATTCATCAAAATCTAACGGTCTATTATCCAAAGCACTAGGTAAACGGAATCCATAATCAACTAGTGTTGTTTTACGACTTCTATCACCATTATACATACCTCTTACTTGTGGCAAAGTAGCGTGTGACTCATCCACAATTAACAGATAATCGTCACCAAAGAAATCCATTAAAGTAGAAGGAGTTTCTCCTTCCTCCCTTAATGATAAATGTCTAGAATAGTTTTCTACACCACTACAACTACCTATTTCTTGAAGCATTTCTAAATCATAATTTGTTCTTTGTTTGATTCTTTCAGCTTCTAGTATATGTCCATTGTCTTGAAAATATTTAATTTGTTCTTCTAATTCTTTTTCAATTCGCTTAATACCTTCTTGTATTTTTTCTTTATTTGTGACGAATTGTGTTGCCGGAAAGATTGAGATTACAGAATAATCATTCAACACTTCTCCAGTCACGATATCAAACTCTCTAATACGTTCAATTTCATCATCAAATAATTCAATACGAATTCCAATAGTTTTTGAGTAAGTTGGCAAGATCTCAATCACGTCACCTTTGACTCTAAAAGTACCACGGCTAAAATCAATGTCGTTTCGATCAAATAGCATATCAACTAATTTACGAATTAAATTGTTTCTTCCATATTGTTCCTGAACCCTTAAAGTTAACATCGAATTTTTGTAATCTTCTGGGTCACCAATTCCATAAATACATGAAACACTCGCAATAACAATAACGTCTTTTCTTTCTAACAAAGAAGCAGTTGCACTATGTCTCATCTCGTCAATTTCATCATTGGTCTGTGCATCTTTTTCAATGAATAAATCCCTAGAAGGAACATATGCCTCTGGTTGATAATAATCATAATAAGAAATAAAATATTCCACTCTGTTATTTGGGAAATATTTTTTAAATTCACTATACAATTGTCCCGCCAATGTTTTGTTGTGTGCTAAAACCAAAGTCGGTTTATTTACTTGAGCAATTACATTACTCATGGTAAAAGTTTTACCTGTTCCAGTTGCTCCAAGTAATATTTGTTCTTTTACACCACGATTGATGTTGTTCACTAAAAACTCAATTGCTTTGACTTGATCCCCCATAGGAGAATAGTCTGATACCAAATCAAATTTATCCATATAATCACATCCAATAATATTTTAACACATCATGCCAATTATATCATTAATGTGATAAAATAAAGTTGGTGATATAATGAAAACTATTTTGGTCAGTATCAATGCGAAATTCATCCATACCAACAATGCAGTCAGATTGCTAAAAGTAAACACACTTTTCCCTGTCGATATTTTCGAATATACGATTAAGGATAACCTAGATCAAATCTTACTTGATCTCAAAGAAGCAAAGCCAGATGTAATCGGGTTTAGCGCTTATATTTGGAACATTGACATCATCTTGAGGATTCTTCAAGAAATGTCAAATGAAGCATTACATCCATATTTCAAGAGTTCAAAAATCGTTTTAGGTGGCCCAGAAGTTAGTCATGAATCTTCACATTTGCTTACCAAATATCCAGTGGACTACATACTGAAAGGTGAAGCTGAATTGACTTTTCATCAATTGCTCACTGCGATTAATCACGGTGAAGACCCTTCTCATATCGATGGTATCACCATGAAGCATGAAGGAAGATTAATTGACAATCCCATTATCGAAATTACTGAACTAAACAAAATAAAATTACCTTACTTTTTAGAAGAAGATATTGTTCATATTCCCAATAAAATATCTTACATCGAAAGTAGTAGAGGTTGCCCTTACAAATGTAGTTATTGTCTTTCATCATTAGAAAAAAAGGTTCGTTTTTTTGAACTAGAAGATGTCAAAAAGTCAATCATCTATTTAATGAAACACGGAAGTAAAACCATTAAGTTTCTTGATAGAACCTTTAACGCCAATCACAATACTTTTGATTTGCTGAAGTACATTATAGATCACCATAATGGTGTAACAATATTCCAATTTGAAATAACAGGCGACGTCTTAAATAAAGAAATAATTCACTATTTAAATCTACACGCACCAAAAGGTCTTTTCCGTTTTGAAATTGGAATCCAATCCATCAATTATGAAACCAACTATCTAGTTGATCGAATCCAAAACAACGAGGTCTTATTTGAAAATATAAGACTAATTCAACAAGGCAATGTAATAGATTTACATTTGGATTTAATTGCTGGATTACCAAAAGAAGATTTAACATCTTTTAAAGAAACCTTTAATGCTGTCTATCGATTGGGTGCAAAAGAATTACAACTTGGATTTCTCAAAATGCTTCGTGGAACAAAAATCAGAAAAGAAGCAGATAAGTATCATTATCACTATGAAGTCGTTGCTCCTTATGAATTTATAGACAACGATTCTTTATCTAGAAGTGACAAAGAAGAAATTCATCTAGTTGAAAAAATGCTTGCCTTATATCATAACAAAGGATACTTTGGAAATAATCTCCAAAAATATATTTTAAACTATTTCAGTCCTTATGATTTCTTTTATGACATTGGACGATTTTACCTCGAAAACAAAATACCTACTTCCGATTATCAAGTCCACGAATTGTATCAAACTTTATTCCAATTCATTGATAGTGAATATGATGAGTTTTTATTACTAATTGATTACCTTCGTCGATCGAAGATAAAACCAAAATTATTTTGGGAAGACTCCATTTCTAAACAAGTCAAAAAACAAATTTTTGATTACATGACACAATCATATTCATACTTAAACTTAAACATTCTTTATAAACACAGTGTTGTTCTAGAGGGAAATGAAATGTTTTATCTTATCCTCTACCAAAATTCAAGTAGTACTGATTATTTTATCAAAAAATCTATGATAATTTAAAAGCGCCAAAAAAGGCGCTTTTTTTTATGATTCAATGGTTTCGAACTGACTATTATATAAATCCTTATAGAATCCATCTTGAGCAATTAGTTCAAGGTGCGTTCCAGTCTCAATGATATTTCCATCTTTCATAACTAAGATTAAATCAGCATTTCGGATGGTTGATAAACGGTGTGCAATAACAAACGTCGTACGACCTTTCATTAATGCATCCATCGCTTCTTGAATCAATATCTCAGTTCTCGTGTCCACACTTGATGTAGCTTCATCTAATATTAGCATCGGTGGATTCGCAATCATTGCTCTAGCAATTGTTAATAATTGCTTTTGACCTTGAGAAATAGATGAATTCTCATCCAAAACCATGTCATATCCACCTGGTAACGACTCGATAAAATGATCAATATTAGCCAATCGGCAAGCGTTTCTTACTTCTTCTAATGTCGTATTCGGATTAGAATATATGAGGTTATCTTTAATGGTTCCTTCAAATAACCAAGAATCTTGTAGTACCATTCCAAACAAAGCATGAACATTATTTCTCTTTAATGATTTTGTAGAAACACCATCGATTAAAATATCGCCATCATTCACTTCATAGAATCGCATTAACAAGTTAACAATCGTTGTCTTCCCTGCCCCTGTTGGTCCTACGATGGCAATTTTTTGTCCGGATTTTGCTTTCATACTGAAATCGTGAATGATTGGTATAGACTCATCGTATCCAAATTTCACATGTGAAAACTCAATGTCACCTTTCACATCTTCTAATGTCTCAATCAACGAATCTTCAGCAATCATTTCCTCTGCCTCTAAAAATGTAAATACTCTCTCAGCTGCAGCAGCAGTTGATTGTAGTTGATTAAAAGATTGTGCTATTCTCATCAGTGGTTGATTGATTCTTCCAACGTATTGCAACATACTTTGGATTCCACCAATCATGATTTTACCAGATATTGCTAAAATACCACCAACGACACTAATTGCTACGTAACTAAAATTACCAACAAAGCTCATGACAGGCATCATTAATCCAGAAAAGAATTGACTTTTCCATGTTCCTTCATAAAGTCTTTTGTTCATACGATCAAACTCAATTTTAGATCGATGACTTGCGTTAAACACTTTAATAATATTATGTCCGGTGTATACTTCTTCAATGTGTCCATTGATTTCACCCAAACCATTTTGATAAATACCAAAATATTTTTGAGAGTGTTTCATAATTAATCCCATTAAGATAACACTAAGTGGTAACAAAACAATAACCAATAACGTCATAATCCAACTAATGGTAAGCATCATGATTATAACCCCAATAATCGTTGTAATTGAAGTAATTAAAGTCACCAATGATTGATTTAATGTTTGGCCAATGGAATCCACATCATTTGTTACAATACTTAAAATATCTCCATAACTACGAGAGTCAAAATATTTTAGGGGTAACCTATTGATTTTCGATGTAATGTCTGTGCGTAATTTTTTCGATATTTTTTGTGTCAATTCATTCATGATGAAGCCTTGAATTAATGTTGAGATAAAGCTTAATGCATATAATACAATCAGTAAAATTCCAATGGAAGTAATTTTTGATAAATCAATTGCTATCCCACCAAAAATAGCGATTTGAACCTCATTTGTAATGTTTCCCAGCAATTTTGGGCCTACTATATTAAATACAGTACCCGCAATTGCAAAAACGATAGCTACAAGCATCAATGGATAAAATGGTCTAACATATGTAAGTAATTTTTTAATAGAGCCTTTAAAATCTTTTGGTTTTTCCGGTTTACCGCGACCCATTGGTCCAAACCCAGGACCACGTCTAGGAGGATTTACTTTGTTATTTTTTTCCATGTTCAATTTCCTCCTGTGACAATTGTGACAATGCAATTTCTCGGTATACTGCACAATCATTCAGTAAAGTTTCATGTGTTCCAACACCAACTAGTTTTCCTTGTTCTAACACCACTATTTTATCAGCGGTTAAAATTGTACCAATTCTTTGCGCAACAATTAATTTTGTAGAATTTGGTAGTTTCTCATTTAATGCTTTTCTCAATAATTTGTCTGTCTTATAATCTAGTGCAGAAAACGAATCATCAAAAATATAGATTTCAGGGTTTCTAACGATTGCTCTAGCGATACTCAATCGTTGTTTTTGTCCACCACTAAAGTTCTTTCCTCCTTGAGAAATAACCGCATCCAACCCAAGCTCAAGTTGTGACACAAATTCACTCGCATTTGCAATCTCAAGTGCTTCAAGGATTTCCTCATCCGTTGCATCTTCTTTTCCAACTTGCATATTCGAACGGATTGTTCCCGAAAACAAAGTTCCACTTTGTGGTACATATCCAATCAACTCATGAAGGTCTTCTTGTGAATAATCTTTGACATTGATACCATGTATTAAAATTTCACCTTTTGTGACATCATAAAAACGAGGAATCAAATTAATTAAAGAGGATTTACCACTCCCCGTAGAACCTATGAACGCTACTGTCTCACCTTTATTAATTTCCAAGTTGAAGTCTTTTATAACACATTCATCCGCACCATTATAACGAAAATTCACCTCACGAAACTGAATAAGCCTTTTGTTCAATTTTTCACTATTTTTCGCTGGCGTTTTAGACTCAAATATGCTTAACCCTTTTTTCAATACCTCATCAATTCTCTTCCCTGAGACTTGCGCTCTTGGAACCATAATAAATAACATAATCAACATCATAAAACTCATAATAATTTGATTTGCATATGTGACAAACTGAGTTTGCAAAGATAGTCCTTCAATAGGAGATGCGCCAAGTGCCAAACGATTAATCAAAATTGCACCTGTCCAAATAATCGCTAAATTAACACCATTCATTACAATCGTCATCCCAGGCATCATAAAAGCCATCGCACGATTCACTTCTAGATTATTTTTCGTTAATGTATCATTCACAACTTCAAATTTATCTTCTTGATATGTTTCAGAGTTAAATGCTCTAATCACACGAATACCTGTCAGGTTTTCTCTTGTGACAAGATTTAATTCATCTGTTAACGTTTGAATCTTTTTAAATCTAGGGAATACGACAATAAATATCGCTGTAATCAAAAAGATAATCATTGCTATTCCGATTGCAACCGGCAAGGACAACTCATTACTAATCCCCACGATTTTACTAATCCCTTTTATTGCCATAATTGGCGCAGTAATTGCCATTCGCAAAGTAAAAATAAACGCCATTTGTACTTGTGATATATCATTCGTTGACCTTGTGATCAATGATGGCGTTGAAAACTCCATCATTTCCGTCATCGCAAAACTATCGACTTTATCGTAAATACCTTCACGTAAATTTCGAGAGAGCGCAGCACCCATTCTTGCCGCAATATATCCAACAATTATTGTACAAGTAATACTCCCAAAGACAACACCCAACATTTTCAAGCCTTCTAAAAGGATATTTGAGGTTTGTGAAACTCCGGTTTGAGCTCCTACTCCAATGTAGGTAATAATATTTCCAATGTATTCTGGGATTGATAAATCAAAGGATACTTGTTGGTATACAACACCAACCATTCCAACAATGATTAACCAATACCACCATTTCATATATCTGAGTAATTTAATCATATTTGTACCTATAAAGCTTTCTTTGTAATTTTGTTAATCCTTACTTAATTTGATAGTTTCACGATTTGATCAAATATTATGTTTACATAGTCATCTACCGGAATTTCATAATATTTACCGGAATATCTCATTAATGACCCAACGACGATACTTGAGAACAAAATCTCACTTTCAATTGATGTATTCATTTTAATTTTATTTTCTTTGATACCCTTGAATAAAATTTCAATAAATCGCTTTTCCAAAAACTTTGCAACTTCCTCCATTTTAGATTTCAATTCTGTTTCAAATTCTGGAGGAAGTTTTGTATTTAAATTTCTAGACAAAATTTGCATTGTCATTCTTCCTTTTGCTGAAGCGATATAAATGTTTTTTAATTGTGCTTTAAAAGCTTGTTCAAAATCCATATTTTCAATATCTTCAACAAGGATAATACCATCTATACTACGTTGAATAATTAAGAATATTGCTTCCTTGCACATATCATCTTTCGTTTTAAAATATTCATATATTGTGCTTTTTCCAATATCTACTCGATTCGCAATATCAGAAATCGTCAAGTCAGTAGCAAATCCTTCTTTTTCAAATTTGGAAATAACTGCTTCTAAGATTTCTAATTTTCTACTCAACGGAAACAACTCCTTTACGACGTAGAATAAAGAACAAGATCAATGCGATAATTAAAATTAACGCTACAGCAATAAAGATAACCCATGTGAATGTATAGAAGTAATATAACCCCGCTGCTGCCATTGCCACAATGATCATTAATAAAATACCCATAAACAATGTTACAAACTTCGTAACCAAATAATACATAACTGGCACAATAATTAACGTTAATACCGTAGCATACAACAATCCACCAATTGTGGTAACAGCCATTGGTTGCATCATTTCTGCACCTTGTCCTACACCCAAAGCCATTGTCGTTAATGCTAGGATTGTTGTCACTGCAGTCATAACAATTGGTCTAAGTCTTGTTCTTCCTGCTTCTAACAATGCATCTTTGACATCATATCCTTCTTCACGTAGTTGATTGGTATAATCCACTAAAACAATACCATTGTTTACTACAACCCCTGTAAGGACAATTAATCCAATTAAAGAAACAACACTGATTGGCATATTTGCCAAATATAGAATCAGGAATCCACCCGTAAACGCAAGTGGAATTGTAAACATAATAATGAATGGATATGACAATGATTGGAACTGTGCAGCCATAATCATATAAATTAATACAATTGCCAATAATACTGCTAATCCAAGCACTTCAAATGCTGCCATTACTTCTTCGTTTTCACCAAGAATGGTGTATTCATATCCTGCAGGAGCTTCATAATTTTTTAACGCATCTGCAATGTCTGCAGCTACCAAACTCGCATTATAACTTTCTTCATAAATCGCTGAAACAGTCAATACTCTCGATCCGTTTTCACGATTAACTGTTGAGAATCCTTTCGTAATTTCAACAGTTGCAACATCTTTCACAAAAACTGGAATTGTAGGATTCATCATGTTTACTCCAACAACAAAATTCTCTATATCTTCTACCGTATAAACTGTATCCGTATCATTTGAATTTTCATCATAAACATATACATCATATAAATCCCCATTCATAGAAAGCTTAGTTATCACATCTTCCCCTTGTAAAGCACCCGCGATAACACCCATTACTTGTGCAGTTGTAACTCCATAACGAATGGCTTCTGTTTTATCCACAGTGATTTTAATTTCATCTGCTTCTTTTCCTACACCGTTATCAATCTCTTTCAACCCTTCTACCGTTGCTAAGATATCAGCAATTTTAGTAGCCTCTACTTTCAAAGTGTCTAAGTCGTATCCTGACAACTGAATTTGAACACCACTACCCGTAAATGCCGATGTAATCGATTGTGTACCAGAAATAGTATATTCTACTGTATCATACTTTGCATCAAGCATATCGCTTAATATAGCTTGTACTTCGATTGTTGTATTAGAACGATCATCCTCTAAAATAACATTAATAGAAGCACTATCTACATCCGTAACACCCAAGAACATCATTTGTCCACCACCAAGTGTAATCCCTACTGTCTTAACACTATCATTTCGTAAGATGTCATCATTCATACTATCCAAAACAGCAGTAAACTCTTCAAAACTTAAAGGTGCCGTTTTTGGATTGGTAACGGAGATGGTTAATCCACCCTCATCTGAAGTTGGAAAATATTCAAATCCATTGGTTGAAGCCAACCAAATAGACCCACCAAATAAGATCAATACCAATGGTAAAATAATTGCTTTAAATTTAAAGGCAAAATGGAATACTTTCTCATAAGCATTTTTAAACCTTAATAATCCTTTGTTTTCTTCTTTTTCTTCTGTCTCTTCTTTAAATATTTTAGAAGAAATACTTGGTACCAAGGTTAATGCAATTAATAAAGACGCAACCAAACTAAATGTAATGGTAAGTGCCATTTGCATAAATATTTCTTTGATAAATCCTTCAATAAAAATGATAGGTAAGAATACACTGATTGTTGTTAATGTAGAAGCGGTAATAGCCCCACCAACTTGAGCAGTACCTTTAATCGCTGCTTCCTTACTAGTATATCCCGCTTTCTTTAATCTAAAGATATTTTCCATAACTACAATGGAATTATCTACTAACATCCCAATTCCCAAGGCAAGACCACCCAAAGAAACGATGTTTAATGTTATTCCTGATAGATATATTAAGATAATTGCAAATAGCAAACTAATCGGAATAGCTACACCAACAATAAATGTTGCTCTTAAATTTCGCAAGAAAAGGAAAAGAATAAATATCGCAAGTGCTGCTCCAACAAGTAAGTTATTAATAACACTTCCTGTTGCAAGTTGAATGTATTCACCTTGATCCAATAAGATCGTATAATTTATATTTTCAGAATCTTCCAAACCACTTAACACATTTAGAATTTCTGAAGTAACGTCTGTTGTAGCATAATTACTGCTTTTTTGCACAGTGATTGATATCGCATTTTCACCATTCACTTTTGAATACTCTTTTTCATTTGCATTGACAAATGATACATCCGCTATTTGTGACAAAGTAACAGCAGGCAGCATTGGTGAAAAATCAAAAATAACAAGATTTTGGAGATCCTCTAAACTAGCAAATTCATCCCCAACACGAACCAAATAATTGACACCTTCGACATTGACATAACCAACAGGGAATTCAAAGTTTTGTGCCATCAAAATATTAGAAACCATTTCTTTATCAAGTTGGATATCCTCTACTTGATCCAATGGATCGATTGCCAACAAAGCTTCTGATATGGATTGATTTACCATATCGATTGCCGTTTGATCAATTACGACACTGACTTCAGACTCATATACACCATTCACTGAGACACTAGCTACCCCACCAATTCTCTCAATGTTAGGTAAAATCTCTTCATTTACCAACAACGTCAATTCTTGTTGTGTCAGTCCGTTTTTTGAAACACTAAACTGCATGATAGGCATCATGTCAGGATTGATTTTTATAATAATCGGGTTACCAACTTCATCGGGTAAGCTGGACAACACCATATCTAAATTCTCACGCATCTCAATCATTGCACTATCCATGTTTGCATCACTTTCAAATTCTAACATGATAATCGAAACATTTTCTTGAGACATAGAAGTTAAATTCTTAATATTTGTCGTTGTCGCAAATGTTTCTTCCAATGGTTTAGAAACGATTTCTTCAACTTCTGTTGGGCTAGCACCAACATAGGTCGTAACAACAACAGCATAAGGTATATTCATGCTTGGAAATAAATCGGTTGTTAGCCTTGTAAAAGAAACAACGCCAAATACAACCACAATAATAACTGCCATAAAGACAGTGATCGCTTTTTCTACTGAGTATTTTGCAAAATTTTTCATTCGTATTCCCTCTTTCATTTAAGTCAATTAAAAACCGACCGAATGTTCGGTCGGTAATAATAATATCACTTTATTTTTGTTTATGCAAGCATTTTATATTGTTATTTTTATCGAATATTTGTACTAATTTCACCATTCGTTGTATCGCGTTTAAACGAAGTTACATCAAATGATTCATCATCGTTATAAAACGAAATATTTCCATTTGTCGTATCTAAATTAACACTCTTTACATATACTTCATCTAGATTTATTCTACCATTTGTCGTATTTGCTACCAATGACAATCCATCTTGATCATTTACATTTAAATTATCCAAATTGAAGTAACCATTTGTGGTTGAAAGTGTGTAATGTAGAAACTCAACATTATTGATGATCATACTTCCATTTGTGCTTGAAGCATCCAAGTCATGTTTCCCAGCAATATCTTTTAGATAAATTTCACCATTTGTTGTTTCAATTGAAACATCTCCAGATACAGTAAGTCCTGATAATGAGATACTTCCATTCATTCCAATAATTTCAATTTTACCAGAATTGATGTCCATCATTTTTACTTCACCATTCAACGTTTTTAAATCAATGTCACCCAATAATAACCCAACTGGGATTTCAATTGTTACACTATCATTTTCACCGAATAAGGTAAAGAAATTATCAAAGCTAAACCAATTAATGACTTGTGGATCATCATTTGATATTGTAATAGTATTTGCATCAACATCAATATCAATCATAAAATCATTTAAGTCTTGATACTCGTGTGTAACCATTAATTTATCTCCCAGTACAGGAATAACGACAATATCCATGCTGTCAAAATTTGTTGAGATTGTCCATCTATCGCCATCCAAAATATCTTGCGTCAATACTTCTTCATATAAGTCTGTTTCTTGTGGTTGATTAGAATATGTATCAATAATATTATTATCCCCTGTGAAGAGATAGAATCCACTATATACAATCGTAAATATCGCAGCGATAAAAGCCAATGAACGAATTAGACTAGCCAGTTTATGTTTTTTAAACCATTCATCGATACTAATCTTATGAAAATTCTTCGCGATTTTTTCTCTATTTTTAATTTTGAACACATTTAAGTGATACACAATTATTTTCTTTGTAATAGAAATTGATAATTCTAAAATCAACACTGCAAAGAAGAATATCAAAACATAAACAGAAGTTAGAAATGCAAATAACATAACATTTTCCTCTGTTCTATCCCCAATCAATAATCCAATTACACCAATATAGGAAAATAGTGAACCAAACAACGCAACAACGACACTATATAATGTAGGAATCACCCAAGATACAACGAGTAAATCAAATATTGCTAGACCAACTACTTTTCCTGTTTCAACATTTGAATATCTTTCTTCTTTGGTTTTCACAAACTTAGGACTTACTCCATATTCTTCTAAAATATTTCTTGCAATGGTTTCTGGAGATTCTAGTTCTGCAATTACCTCAGCTTCTGTCTTGTGCTCATAAATTGTTCCACTATAAAATCGTTCTTCATAAAAAGCCAACAATTCTTTTCTTTCTTCTTTATCAAGAACTTCTAATTCTCGATCCAATCTTCTTAAAAATTCTATCTTATTCATATCGATCACTCCTAATCATCAAATTAACAATTCGTTCAAATTTCTTCCAATCTGCTTTTAATTCTTCAAATCTTATATTACCACTTCTTGTGATTCTAAAATACTTTCTAGATGGGCCACCACTCGATTCTTTCAAATAAGTATCACAATATCTTTCATTCGTTAACTTACGTAAAATCGGGTAAATTGTACTCTCGCTGATTTCCATATATTTGCTTACTTCTTGATAAATGTCGTATCCATAACTATCTTTATCCGCAATTTTACCAAGGACTACCATCTCTAAAACGCCCTTCTTCAGTTGCACACTCATACTATACCTCCTTTACAATGTGTAGTAGTATACAATGTATAGTAGCATACAATATATAGTTTGTAAATAGGTAAATTAAAAAAATACAAAAAAAATTTTTCCAAATAAAAACCCTTAACAAGTTAAGGGCATTTTCAAAAAAATTCTAAAGATCAAGTTTTCGAATTACTTTGGCAGGGACACCAGCCACAACCATATTTGCTTCAATGCTTTTTGTTACTACACTTCCAGCCCCAATGACTACATTATCTCCTATTGTTACACCTGGGCCAATCACACTATTTCCACCAATCCAAACATTGTTCCCAATCACAATTGGGAATCCATATTCTTTTCCTGAATTTCTTTCTATGGGATTTAGCGGATGCGTTGCAGTATATATTTGTACATTCGGTGCAATCATAACATTATCACCAATTGTAACCGTATTAACATCAAGGATAACACAATTATGATTCATGTATACGTTACGCCCAAGTTTTATATTATATCCGTAATCACAATAAAAAACAGGTTCAATATAACAATCAGTATCTACTAAAAACAATTCATTAATCAGTGTTTTTCTTTCCGTTATCTTATCTGGGGTTAGTGTATTTAATTTGTTACAAATCATCTTAGATCGTAATCTGTCACGAACTAGTTCTGGATCTGCAGAAACATACAATACTCCAGCAAGCATTTTTTCTTTTTCAGTCATTAGTTCACCTTCTACTCAATATATAATCATTATAACACCATGCAAAAAAAGATAATCAGCGATTATCTTTTAGTCAATATCAATAATTCTAAAACTATTTGTTTGAGCTCCAATCGGGAAACCACCCGTAATTAAAACACGACTTCCTTTTTTACAGCAATATACTTCTTTTGCTAAAATAATTGCTTTTTTAATCAGAACTTCAGTATCTGGAAGAAGTTCAAATTGAATTGCTTCTACACCGTTATTCAGTGCCAAGCTTCTTGCTTTGGCAGCATTTGGCAAAAGGGCAACTATTTTTGTATTTGGTCTAAATTTCGAGATTAATCTTGGTGTAAACCCACTGACAGATGGTGCAATAATTAAATCAATATTACTTTGAATTACTGTATAGGCAACACTAACTGCGATTGAAGTTTCAATCGTATCATCTAAGTCCTTCTCGCTGTTTGCTCTTTTCACGAGGGCAGAACGATCCAACTGTTTTTCAATTTTTACTGCAATATGATTCATCACTTCTACAGATTCTACAGGATATTTCCCAATTGCACTTTCACCACTTAACATGATGGCATCTGTTCCATCGTAAATCGCATTTGCAACATCACTAACCTCAGCTCTAGTAGGTCTTGGATGTTCGATCATAGATTCTAACATTTGAGTAGCTGTTACACTAATTTTTCCTTTTACATGACACTTTGCAATAATTGATTTTTGAATAACCGGAACATCTTCCGCAGGCACCTCTACGCCCAAATCACCACGTGCAATCATAATTCCATCAGACGCATCGATGATTGAATCAATATTGAATACGCCTTCTTTATTCTCAATTTTCGAGATAATTTGAATATCATCTTCTTTATTATATTCTCTTAAAATTGATCTTATCTCTTCAACATCACTTGCTCTACGAACAAAAGAAGCAGCGATGAAATCTACATTATTTTTACAACCCCAAATGATATCTTCTTTGTCTTTTGCAGAAATAAAGTCTAAATGCAATTTGACGCCAGGAACATTTATTCCGCGTCTATTCTTAATCGTGTGCTCATTTTGAGCGATGGTATGAATCAATTTATTGTTTTCATCCACCGAAACAACTTGTAATGCCAGATAACCATCATCAATTAAAATATAATCTTTTGGCTTTACATCTAAATAGAGCGTTTCATATGTAACACTGATATTTTCTTCATCACCTAGTATTTCTTCCATATGAATGGTTACTTTTGCTTTATCTTTGATAGTAACTTTACCATCTTTAAATAAATGTGTTCTAATTTCTGGACCTTTGGTATCTAAAAGTGAAGCGACATTAGTCCCTAATTCATTATTTAATTGATAAAGAGTTTGCAATCTAGCATAATGTTGTTCATGATCTCCATGAGAAAAATTCATTCTCATTACGTCCATACCTGCATTAATTAGTTTTCTCATCACATGAATGTCATCAGAAGCAGGTCCCATGGTACAGATTATCTTTGTTTGATTAAAAGGTATCATCCAATCACTCCTATTTCAATCTTCCTACTAAACCATAACGTTTATTAGGGATGTTTCTTTTCTTATTCAAAGCAAATTCGATATCGTAATGAACATAATCCATATCTTTCAATCCGACTGCTTTTCCACCCAAACCTTTGTTAATTAGTTCAACAGCATATTCTCCCATTTCTGTAGCCATAACGCGATCAAAAGCAACGGGATTTCCACCTCTTTGAACATGTCCTAACACAGTTGCTCTTGTTTCATACCCTGTGTGTTCTTCAATTTCTACGGCCAGTTTTTCTACATCGAGCATATGTTCCGTAACAACCACAATGGCATGTCTTCTTCCACTATCATGAGACTCTTTAATTGCAAGCAGTGTTCTATCATGATCAAACCCAGTTTCAGGTGTAATAATAAACTCACTACCTCCAGCAATTCCAGCATATAAAGCCAAATCTCCACAATGACGACCCATCACTTCTACAACGCTACATCTTTTGTGAGACATTGATGTATCTCGAAGTCGATCAATTGATTCTACAATGGTTTGTAATGCTGTAAAGAATCCGATGGTATAATCTGTTGAAGATATATCGTTATCAATTGTACCAGGTAACCCAATACATTTGATTCCCATTTCTGTTAAGGCTTGTGCCCCACGATATGTACCGTCTCCACCGATAACAACCATCGCTTCAATTCCAATTTTCGCTAATTGTTCCACAGCTTTTTTACGAACCTCTATATCTTGAAACTCAGGAAATCTAGCACTTCCTAAAATTGTTCCACCACGGTTGATGATTTTCGAAACATCGTAACGATTCAATTTTACAATATCTCCATCACACAATCCTTTGTATCCGTAATTAATTCCATACACTTCAAATCCATAATGTAATCCACTTCGAACGACAGCACGGATGGCCGCGTTCATTCCAGGTGCGTCTCCCCCAGAAGTCATTACCGCTATTTTTTTCATCTAAATCACCACCAAAATGATTATATCATATTTAAATTAACAAGCGTAACATAATCAGAAATTAAAAACGTATTTTTTAATATTTATGAATTTTTTGAATGATTAATTGAATCTTATCATTTCTTTTTTCAACCTTCGCCAAAAACAAGTAAACAGACCCTTTTATTAAATCATCACAATACATACGATACGTCGAATCAAATAAAACACCCTCTATTTTACTATATTCGTCTTGTAAAGTCACAAATGCCATATCAGCATTTTTTTTCGTTTTAATGTTTTTGATACCTGACAAAACAGCCATGATTCTAATTTCACTACCAACAACCAATTCATCAATTGTTGAAGGCTTATATAGTTGATGTGTTTGTATATATTCACTGTACTCTGTCAAAGGATTCATCACCAAATTAAACCCTAAAACTTGTCTTTCTTTTTCTTCTAAAACATCAAAAGGGTATTCTGGCAAATCAATAAGTATAAACTCATCTTCTGAAATGAAATTCCCGTAGTTACAATAACTAATGACATCGTCCATCTTTTCAATCATAGTCCTTTTTTTGAAACCAAAATCATCTAATGCAGAAGCATAAATAAGCGACTCAATAATTCGCTTATTTAAGTCCGGATAGACCCTATAAATAAAATCTACATAAGAAGTAAAAATTCCCTTTTCTCGTTCTTCCATAACTTTTGTTAGCGCAATATTTCCTAGAGATTTAATCCCAAGTAACGGGAATCTCAAATTATCTTTTTCTGGCAAATAAATTCCACTCGAATGATTAATGGAAGGCGGTAGCACTTTAATTCCCAAAGAATTTGCCTCAAAAATGTAATTTCTTGTATTTGTTTCACTTCCAATCACGCTTCCCAACATGACACTAATAAAATACTTAGGATAATTTGCTTTTAAATAACTCATCCAATAAGAAACCATGGCGTACGCCACACTATGTGCCCGATTAAAACCATAATTTGCGAATTTAACAATATAATCATAAATTTCATTACTTAACTTTTCATCATGTCCCATTTCTTTGGCTTTCTTGACAAAATTACTTCTTTCTTTTTGTAGTACGCTCTCTTGTTTTTTACTAACGGCTCTACGCAATAAATCTGCTTCACCCAGTGAGTATCCCGCAAAAAGATTTGCTATCTTTATGATTTGTTCTTGATACACAATAATACCATGTGTATTCTTCAATACCTCTTCTAATATTTTATGTGGGTACGACGTAACCTCTTCTTGATTTCTCCTGCGAATATAACTTGGAATATTTTCCATTGGGCCAGGTCTAAATAACGCTAAAATTGCAACAATATCCTCAAAGCAATCTATCTGCATTTGTCCGATCAAACTACGCATTCCTTGTGATTCTAATTGGAAAACACCAAGCGTATCAACACGTTTCAATAAATCAAATGTTTTTTTATCATCTACTGGAACCTTATAAATATCTAAATTGGTTCCTTCAGTCTCATTGATTAATTTTACTATATTATCAATTGATGTAAGATTTCTCAAACCTAAAAAATCTATTTTCAACAATCCCAAATCTTCTAAATCTTTTGCTTCATACTGTGTTTGTGTCATATCTAACAACCCACTTTGAAGGGGTGTATGACAAACAAGTTCGTCACTCGTAATAATAATCCCAGCTGCATGTGTTGAAATATGACGATTTAATCCTTCAATTTTAGAAGAAATCTCAAGCAACTTTTGAGCTGACTTGTCTCGCTGCATGATATTTTGAATTTCTTTTGATTCCAAAATCGCGGTTTTAATATCATTATAATTTTGAGTATATTTTAGTATTTGTTCTAACAATACACCTTCTACCGCAAGCACTCTTGCTGTATCGCGAAGAGCTGATTTAGAGAGAAATGTTCCAAAAGTAACAATACTTGCTACTCTATCTACACCATAAAAATCACGGACATACTGAATAATATCATCTCTTTTATCATCAGGTAAGTCCATATCTATATCTGGAAGGGTAATTCTTTCTGGGTTTAAGAATCGCTCAAACACAAGTTCATATTTGATAGAATCAATACTCGTAATCCCAAGACAATATGAAACCAAACTTGCTGCAGCACTACCACGACCAGGACCAACCAAATACTTTTTACTTTTGGCATACTTTACAAAATCCCAAACAATCAAAAAGTAGTCATTATAACCCATACTGTCAATGACATTTAATTCGTAATTCAGTCTATCAATATATTGTTTTTTATCTACCGTTTGACCAACAAGTCTTTTCTCGAGTCCTTTTGTCGCAAGTGCTCGTAAATAATCTTTGGAAGAAACGCCCTTTTTAAGATGATATTTAGGCAGATAGGTTTGATCAAAATCTAAGGTAACATTACATTTTTCACCAATGATATACGCATTTTCTATTGCTTTTGTATATGGTTTATACAAATCGATAATTTCTTCTTTGGATTTAAAATACTTCCCTTTATTATCATTAAACAAATCATACGTTTCTTTTGAAAGAATCTCCTTCAACGTATTAGACACTAAGTAATCATCCTGATTCAAGTAAGATACCTCATCAATTACTACGAGGCGATTTTGTTCATTGAAATATTGATTTAGTGATTCATTGTCAGAAACAGAAAAATAAAATTCGCTTGAAATCCCCAGCAACATATTAATTGATTCCAAAAATTCATTTTTTTGGTTTTTAACATAATAATGATATATTTCACTTCTAGATGTCTTTACAATAAAAATTAAATGATTCGCATATTTTTTCAATTCACTTTGTGTGATTACCCCGTTGGTACAAAACAAACTAGAAATACGCAATAAATGAAGATACCCTTCGTTATTTTTAGCATATACCAAAATAGTATTTTTTGTTTCTGGTAAAATTCCTTCCACATAAATCGTATGCCCAATAATTGGTTTTATCCCTTTTTTTAGACATTCCTTGTAGAAATTAACAACGCCAGACATTTTCAAATCAGTGATTGCCAAAGAAGTATATCCAAACTCTACAGCTCTAGATACTACATCTTTATTTTTAATATTGGAACCATTCAATGAATAATTTGTTTCCATACATAAGTTTGTAAAGTTCATGCAATCACCACCTTATAAGAATTATACCAAATTTTAAACAATAATGAAAAAAGAAAAGTAATCTATTTACTTTTCTTCAATACGATTATTCCACTAATTACCACCACAACCAAAACAAAGATGTCAATTTTTTGAATAAAATCTACTATCGATACATCATTATCTTCTTCACTAATTTGAAAATAGTACGTTTCTAAGTAATTATTCTCCCCTTTGATTTTAAGAATGTAGTCTCCAGGTTCAACCACTTCAAAAGGAGATTCAATATATTGATTGTTAATATACCCATCTCCGGTAAATGTTAAGATTACATTTTCATAATACGTTTGGTGATTTATTATTCCCGATAAATGGTGTGCAATGGTAAATTCTATCCAGTATTCATAATCTCCAACTCCCTTGACTAATAACTCATAATTTCCTGGCTTTGTGATTTCTGTTCCTGAGATAAAGACATCATTATTCAATAATATATTTCCTTTATCTACAATTGGTGTAACACGTTCGGTATATATTTTATTTTGTTCTAACCCCAATACAGTAGGCATCAATGTGAAATGGTAAACTTGATTACCATAATCAAATATATAATTTCCTGGATAATCAATCATAACGCCATGTTCCACATAATCATCATTCAATTGGCCACCATTAATGAATTCTAAGAAAAAGGGTTTTGTGTAAATTTCTCTATCAACAATATTTAAGTTATCTTCTGGCGTAAAACTAGTTAAATCACTTCTAATCGCTAATTCAAATTGGCCATAATGAGTAGATCGCAATAACAAGTAACGATCTGTAGTCTCAAGTCCGACAATATCCAATGTGGTTTCTAAGTCTTTTAAATGATTAAAATTTACATCAAATGAAGAAAAGTAATTTGCCGAGAACAAATAATCAAAGTCACAATCAATTCTCTGCTCTGTATGCATCAAATAAATATCATCAATAAAATATATATCTTCAATGATTTCCATCTCTCCAAAATCTAATACAATTTTGGATATTAGTGTTCCATTCATATCGAAAATATAGACCAATGAATCATATTGCGTCGATGAATTTAGTCTAAAGTTATACCCATAAACAAAGATATGACTATTCATTTCTTTTACACCGAAAATTTCGTCATACTCTCCAATATTTGAAACAGACTTATAAAACGGATTTTCCCCAGTCTTTTCAATCGTAAATCCTTTTAAGTTACTTTCTTGAAACGGTGAAATAATAATTTCATAATCTCCTAAATCAAACGATGACTGATTTGCACAAACAACAACTGATGAACCCTTCAATAAAATAATACTAAATAAAAATAAAAAGACAATCTTCTTCATATTAATCCTCCTTTGAAAGATATAATACTTTTGAAAGTTGTCTTTTGCTTTTATTATTTTCCTAAACGAACAGTATCTCTAGCGATAACTACTTCTTCATTTGTTGGAATCAAGAGTAATTTTATTTTTGATTCATCTGTAGATATTACCATTTCTTTTCCTCTAGTTAAGTTACGGTTATAGTCTAAATCTGTTCCCAAAGCTTTGATTTTATCACAGACGATTCTTCTTGTTTCACTTGCATTTTCACCAATTCCTGCAGTAAAGCAGATAGCGTCGCATCCTCCAAGAGCTAAGAAATAAGCCCCAATGTAGTCCGCAATAATTTTAGCTTGTTTTTCAACAGCTAAGATACTTTTTTTATCTCCACGTTCAACAGCTTCCCATAAATCTCTTGAGTCACTTGATAATTCACTCAATCCTAGGTATCCTGATTTTTTATTTAATTCATTAATTACTTCATCTAAACTTTTGTTTTCTTTTTGTGATATAAACTGAACGATTGCTGGATCAATGTCTCCACTACGTGTTCCCATAGGAATACCAGCAAGTGGAGTGAATCCCATTGATGTATCTATACTTTTTCCACCATCTACAGCACATAAACTAACACCATTTCCAATGTGACAGACAATGATTTTTGCATCTTCAACTGGTTTACCAATCATTTGAGCCGCTCTTTCGCTTACATATTTATGACTTGTTCCATGGAATCCATATTTTCTAACACCATACTTTGTATACCATTCATATGGCACACTATACATAAAAGCTACTGGGTCCATGGTTTGATGAAATGCAGTATCAAATACAGCAACTTCAACAACATTAGGTAAAGCTTCCATAAACGCTCTAATACCTGTAAGGTTAGCAGGATTATGAAGTGGTGCTAACTCACTAACTTCTTCAATTGCTTGAATAACACTATCATCTATTTTTACAGAATCTTTAAAGCGTTCCCCACCATGTACTACGCGGTGTCCAACCCCTTCAATTTCATCTAAAGTATTTACAATCCCAAGTCCAATTAACTTTGATAGTAACATCTTTACAGCCACTTGATGATTTGGGATATCAATGATTTCTTTATCTCTTATATCACCATATTTAATTGTAAATATTGAATCATTAATTCCAATTCTTTCCACGACTCCACTTGCAATTACTTTCTCGACTGGCATCTCAAGTAATTGAAATTTTAAAGATGAGCTCCCTGCGTTTACTGCGATTATTTTCATAATATTTCTTCCTTTCTCTCTTCAAACCATCTATTAATAACATTAATTGTATTATTAAAATCTTCCATGTCGTTAAAACTTGGTAAATCCACAAGCAAGAACTTATTTGGTATCTTCACTGTTGGTCCTTTTTTCTGCAAAATCAAAATACTTTTTGGGTTTTGCTTAAATAGGGATTCACTTAACTTTATCAAACCAAAAATATGACATTTATCTGAGATTTCTTGCTTAAAAATTGCACTATCTTTTTGCTCGAAAAAATCATTATCAATTAGAGCAAGTATAAACCCACCCTCTCTCAATCCTTCTGCATGATGATTCAATACCATATATGGAAAATAATTATTTTCTTCTTCTTTTAAAGGCATATCACAAACAATCAAATCAAATCCTTGATCGTAATAAGTCAATGTGTCCTGATAAAAAATTTCATTATCAATATCCAATAAGTCCGCTGTATTTCTAGCCAACTTACATGTTAATAAATCATGATCAACACCATATACTTTTAATGATTGTTGTAAATGATTTAAAATGGTATATACCAAATTACCAGAACCAATCAACGGATCAAAAATACTATTTAGTGGTTGATTTTGATACAACTTATCAACCAAGTATCCCATGAACAAACCAATTGTATCTGGTGTAATCATAGAATTCGGAATATTCGCATGTTTATATCCTTTTAAAATTCCTAATTGAACGCTTTTTCTGATTTCTTCTTTATCGAAACTAATCTCAGATACTTTTAACTTAATTTCACGAAACAATGCATTATCTTCCAGGCTGTACTCCCCTTCAAACTCATCGTCAAGCAAGAAATTAAACGCTTCATTCATTCCCTCTAAATAACTCTTTTTATACGAATTATAGAGTAAATTAGCGATTTCATCAAAGTAATCATAAAACATTTCAACATTCAGTTTGTTAATCATACTATCACCACAAAACAATTATAAAGCAAGCGATACTATTTGTCTAATAAAAATCACAATTGTTGTATATATTAGTCGCTTTTGATACAATTAGTTAAGGAGGTGTATCCATGAATAAATTCATAATTAAACTTATTAAATTATATAAAACAAGAACACAAAATAGCAATCCTACATGTCGTTACCATCCATCATGTAGTACATATGCGCAAACCGCGTTCGAAAAACATAATTTTTTCTATGCAACTATTTTGAGCGCATGGAGAATCCTTCGTTGTAACCCCCTTTCCAAAGGAGGATATGATCCTGTTCCAAAAACAAGAAAAGAAAGGAAACAAGAAAATGGACTATCTCAAGATTAAATTAAATGCAAGTGACAATAATCGTTATTCTATTTCTGATTTTGCTGGGAAAAAAATCGTATTATACTTTTATCCCAAAGATAATACTTCTGGTTGTACAATTGAAGCAAAAGATTTTACCTGCTTACAAGATGACTTTATTGAAAAAGGATATCAAATTATTGGTGTAAGTAAGGATTCTGTGAAATCACATCAAAACTTTATCACCAAACAAGAACTCAATCTTTTGTTATTGAGCGATCCAGAAACAGAATTAATTCAAGCATTTGATGTTTGGAAAGAAAAAAGCATGTACGGGAAAAAATATATGGGTGTTGAAAGAAGCACGTTTATTTTAGATGAATCAGGAAAAGTAATCAAAGAATACAGAAAAGTCAG
>JAFGXW010000127.1 GCA_016936415.1 Bacilli bacterium
GTAAAAAACAAAGTTGCTCCTCCATTTAAGGCATTGCAAGTTGATATTGTTTATGGACAAGGAATTTCAAAAATTGGCGAAATTATCGACATTGCAGTCGAAGAAGATATCGTAAATAAGAGTGGATCTTGGTTTAGTTATAATGATGAAAAAATCGGGCAAGGTCGCGAAAATGTTAAAAATTATTTAAGTGAAAAACCAGAATTATTACTGGAAATTGAGACCAAAGTTCGTGAAAAATTAGGCATTTAATTTAAATGCCTTTTTTATATTGAATTTGTTTTATATTGATTGACTTTTTTGGTATACAATTGTTATAATAAGATAGTTAAAAAAGTTTCTACTCATAATAAACTATATTATGTTTATAATATTTTTAGTATATTTTTCATAAAAACGAACGGAGGAAATGAAATGTCAGATCCAATGATATTAGTTCTTTCCGGTCTGTTATTTATTACTATAGGTACAGTAGGAGGATTTATCCTACGTATTATAGTTGTTGATCGCGGGTTTAATAAAGCACGCCAAAAAGCAAATCTATTGATTGAAGAAGCAACAAAACTAGCCGATAAAAATAAAAAACAAGTACTTCTTGAGACAAAACAAGAGATTCACAATTTAAAATTAGAGTTTGAGAAACAGTTAAAAGAGCGTAAGGCTGAGGTAGCTGTTTTAGAGAACAAATTATTACAACGTGAACAAACGATGGATAGACGTAGTTCTAACCTTGATAAACGCGAGTCTAATTTAGATGTAAAAGAAGAAACTATCGAGCGTAGAAAACAATCATTAGAAGATAAAAACACAAGACTGGATGCACTAATAGAAGAACAAAATGATAAACTATTTGAGATTGCACGATTTACTGTAGAACAAGCGAGAGATTTGATCTTTAAACGAGTAGAAGACGAAATGGCAAATGAAATCGCAATTTACATTAAAGAAGAAGAAGAAAAAGCAAAACTACATGTTGACAAAACGGCAAAACATTTATTATCTGGAGCAATTCAAAAATACGCTCAAGATGTTACAAGTGAAAGAACCGTTAGTGTTGTCGCATTACCCAACGATGAAATGAAAGGCCGTATTATTGGTCGTGAAGGAAGAAACATTAGAACGATTGAAGCATTGACGGGTGTTGACTTAATTATTGATGATACACCAGAAGCGGTCGTATTAAGCGGGTTTGATCCAATTAGAAGAGAAATCGCTAAAAGAACAATTGAGTCATTGGTATCGGATGGTCGTATTCATCCGGGTAGAATTGAAGAAGTTGTAGAAAAAACAAGAGAAGAAGTCGATAGATTTATTCGTGACAAAGGGGAAGAAGCTGTATTTGAAGTTGGAATCGGAAGAATTCATCCTGATTTAGTAAAACTTCTTGGACGTTTACACTTTAGAACTAGTTATGGACAAAATGTATTGAGACATTCTATTGAATGTGCTTTCTTAGCTGGAAAACTAGCTGCTGAGATTGGTGAAAATGAGCTTATGGCGAGACGCGCTGGACTACTTCACGATATCGGAAAAGCAGTTGATCATGAAATTGAAGGATCACATGTTGAAATAGGTGTGAACTTAGCGCAACGTTATAAAGAACCACTTGAAGTTATGGATGCGATTCAATCACATCATGGTGAAAAAGATCCACAAACAATTATTGCTGTCTTAGTGTCAGCGGCAGATACATTAAGTGCTGCAAGACCAGGTGCAAGAAGTGAATCTTTAGACTCATATATTAAACGTTTAGAACAATTGGAAACAATTTCTAATAGTATTGAAGGTGTTGACCAAGCATACGCTATTCAAGCCGGACGTGAAATTAGAGTTATTGTAGAACCGTCGAAAATTGATGATGCGATGGCATTTAAAATCGCACGCGATATTAAGGATGCTATTGAAGATCAATTATCGTATCCTGGTACCATTAAGGTTACAGTTATTCGAGAAACTAGAGTACAAGAAATCGCTAAATAAAAGCCTTCCTAGTGAAGGCTTTGCTTTTTTAGGAGGATAAAATGGAATTTTTTGATTTGTATAATCATCTTGGTGAACCATTGCATAAAACTGTGAAAAGAGGGGAAAAATTGAACCCTGGAGAATTCCATTTAGTTGTGCATATTTGGATAAGAAATTCTGAAGGAAAATATTTGGTCCAACAGCGTAATAAGTTAACAGATGAAACACCGTTTATGTGGGCAGCAACTGGTGGAGCAGTGACAAAAGGTGAAACATCGTTGTATGCAGCAATTCGCGAAACGAAAGAAGAAATTGGGTTAGCATTGAATGAAAATGACTTAAAACATTTGAATCGATATTTTATTCCAAACGAATTTGCCAGTTATATCACAGATTTATATTTAGTTGAACAAGATGTCTTGCTAAATGAGTTAGAACTTGATACATTAGAAGTGAGACAATGCAAGTATTTTACTATGGATGAAATTAAAGTGATGGTCGAAAATAAACAGTTTTGGGATTATGAGAATTTATGGGTTCGAAAAGGATATCTAGAGAGTATAGAAAAGAGTTGATTTTATGAAAGTATTATTTATTGGTGATGTGTTTGGCACAAGAGGATTGGAAGCTCTATACAAATATTTACCTCAAGTAAAAAGTGAATATCGACCAAATCTAATCTTTTTAAATGGTGAAAACATAGATAAAGGTTTTGGAATATCAGAGGAAATCTATAAGGAATTAATGACGTTAGGAATCGGTGTGATTACCATGGGAAATCATACATTCTCCAAACGAGAACTGGTTGATTTTATTGATGATTCAAAAATTATTCGTCCTGCCAATCATCATGATCTTGTTCCTGGAAAAGGCGTTATTACATTTAAGTATAATGATAAAACTGTCACTGTGATTAATCTTATGGGTAGAATTTTTATGGGAGATCCTCTTGATAACCCGTTTAAAAAAGCCGATGAGATTTTAGATGCAATAGATAGTGATTATATCTTTGTAGATTTTCACGCGGAAGCAACAAGTGAGAAAATTGCCATGGCTCATTATTTGGATGGTAGAGTAACTGCTGTTGTAGGAACACATACTCATGTTCCGACTGCGGATGCTATGGTTTTTCCAAATGGAACCATGTATATTTCTGATATCGGGATGACAGGTTCTAAATATGGAATCCTTGGGGCAGATAAAGATATCATTCTTGATAAGTTTGTCAGAGGAATGCCTCAGAGAATCAAAGAAGATTTATCTGAAAAACTTCAATTTAATGCAGTAATCATTGATACTGATTTCAATAAGATAAATGCAATTAACATCTATGAATAAGGAAACTTATTCATTTTGTTTGTGATATGATAAAACAAAAGTTATAATGATAAAAGGTGATAACAATGTCTAAAGACTATAATAAATATTTTATAAAACCATCTATAAAAGATGCCAGAAAACGAATAAATAATGATACGCAAACCATCGACTTTAATGAATATTTCAACATTAAAGGTTTTGGTGAAGGTAAGACATATGCATTAGAAACGTTTGGATGCCAAGGAAATGAAGCTGATTCAGAAACAATTAGTGGAATTCTAGAAAGTTTAAAATTTAAGAAAAGTGACTCTTTAGAACATGCAGATTTGATTTTGTTAAACACATGTGCGATTCGTGAAAATGCTGAAAATCGTGTCTTTGGAGAACTTGGTAGGCTGAAAAAGTATAAAAGAAACAATCCGGATTTAATTCTTGGTGTATGTGGATGCATGCCTCAAGAAGAAAAAGTTGTTGAGAAAATTATGAAGCATGTCCCACAAGTTGATTTGGTATTTGGGACACATAATATATACAAGTTGCCAGAATATCTAGAAACGGTTATCTTATCAAAAGAACGTGTTATCGAAGTATATTCTGAAGAGGGGTCAATCGTTGAAAATCTACCTAAAATACGTGAGAACGCAAGAAAAGCATGGGTAAACATCATGTTTGGTTGTGATGAGTTTTGTACATATTGTATTGTGCCATACACAAGAGGAAAAGAGCGTTCAAGGGATCCTAAAGCAATCATTGACGAGGTGAATGAATTAATCGCTGAGGGGTATCAAGAAGTGACATTGCTTGGACAAAATGTTAATAGTTATGGGCGTGACTTTATAGATCGTAGTTACTCCTTTGCTAACTTATTAGAAGACTTAAGTAAATTACCGATTCCCAGAGTACGCTTTACTACATCACATCCTAAGGATTTTGATTTTAAGACAGTTGATGTAATCGCTAAAGGTGGAAATTTGATGCCTTATATCCATTTACCTGTACAGTCTGGTAGCAATGAAGTCCTTAAAAGAATGAATCGAAAATATACAAGAGAATCGTATCTTGAATTAATTCATTATATTTATGAATCCATACCTTCGGTTTCGATTACCACTGATATTATTGTTGCTTTCCCTGGTGAAACTGAGGCACAATTTGAAGAAACACTAGATTTGGTTAGACAATGTCACTTTGAAGGTGCATACACGTTTATCTTTTCAAAAAGAGAAGGAACACCAGCTTATCACTATGAAGACTTATTAACTTTTGAAGAAAAGAAAAGTAGACTACATAAATTAAACAAAGTTGTTAATGAAGGCTTTTATGGAGGAACGAAACGATTTGAAGGTAAAATTGTTGATGTGCTTGTTGATGGTGTGAGTAAAAACAATGATAAAGTTTTAGCCGGGTATACAGAAAACAATAAATTGATAAACTTTACAGGTGATCAATCTTTAATCGGAAAAATTGTAAAGGTAAAAGTAACAGAAGCAATGACTTGGTTTTTAAGGGGCGAACTCATTGAATAAGCTAGATAATTTGTTGGAAGAACTTAGTAAAACTGAAGTAATAAAACGTTTTAAAGAACTCGAAAAATTTATTGACCAGGATAAAAAAATGCATGAAGATTATCAACTCTTGCTTGCACTTCAAAAACAAATGGTTCAAGATGAGACGAAGCATTCTAATAACCTAATTTTATCTAAGAAAGCATATGAATTACAACGAGAAAAACTATCAAAAAATCTAATTATTGAGGAATATTTGGATTTGTTAGATGAAATTAATCAAGACATACAGACGATTCAAGAAATCATAAACAATGAAATTAAGTCGGATTTTGAGTAGAGATACAATCAAATCCTTCTTTTTTTATAAAACAATGGGAAATGCCTTTTTAAAGCAATTTCCTATTGATTTTTTACCATATATAATATATAATTAAAAAAGAATGACTAAAGGAAATTGGAGATGATATTGTGGCTAGAAAAAACAGTAAGCAAGAAGATTATATTTTCTTATACTCAAAAAAGGTCAAGATTTCTAAACTTGTAAAATCTTTTACTGTGATACCCTCTACTGAAATTGTCAAATATTTAAAAAACAAGGAAATATATTTTCCATATTATGTACACAAAGCAATTATTCGTAAGAATATTGCACCAGTTATAGCTGGAGCAGAAAGCTCTAATAAGTTTTCAGATGAAATGAGATATAGACTAAAATGGTTTGATAAATTCACCATTTTTCAACTCGAAAAACTTGCGGAAAGTTATAATTTAGCGATTAATGTTGAAGAGTATAAAAAAGATTTTTGGGATATTATTGTTCGAAATAGAACTGACTTAGGGATTAATAACCTTGAGTTTATCAAACTGCAAAATCTTTCTATGAAATATGCAAAAGAAGATCAGGAAGATTATAAAACAATTCGCAAAAACTTTTCTGAAATTTACTTTGAACCTGTTGGATATTTTGACGGAACAGAAATGGATGAAGCAATGGAGGTATTAACAAACGCAACAACACTTACTGAAATCCGTGATCTTGGGTTAGCATATGGTGTTGACATACCTCGAAGAATCAATAAAAAACAACTTGTTGATATCGTTGCAATTAAGTTAGGTTTTGATGAAGAAAAAATTGAAGAGTTATCAAAAAAATCAATTTTGGAAATTGAACGTTATGCAAAAAGAAGACAAATTAATGTTTCAATTGAATTAAAAAAGAATGACATGATAGAATATATTTTAATAAAAATGCCACATGAAGCAGTTCCAAAATATTCTAATTCACTTAAAATATTTGCTGGTATGAACATAGAAGAATATTTATATAATATTAAATTTGAAGAAATTTCAGATAAAATCAGTGAAAACAGAAGTAAGACGATTAAAAAAGGGTTACTGATTATAGCTGCAATCGCGGTTGTGGCACTCGTATTCTACGTAACATATACGCAATTTTTTCAGTAGGTGATAATCATGGGAAGTATCGATCAATCACAATATACGCCAATGATGCGTCAATATTTAACAATTAAAGAAGACTATAACGATGCTATAGTCTTTTTTCGACTTGGCGATTTTTATGAAATGTTTTTCACAGATGCATTTATTGCTTCTCGCGAGTTAGAAATTCAATTAACAGCTAGAGATGCTGGCGCAAAAGAGCGCGTTCCAATGTGTGGAGTTCCTCATCATGCAGCAGAGGCATATATTGAAAAACTAATTTCAAAAGGATTTAAAGTTGCGATATGTGAACAAGTAGAAGATCCTGCTGAGGCAAAGGGGATTGTAAAAAGAGATGTTGTTCGGTTAATTACACCTGGTACCTTTTTGGAAAGCAAAAGTGATGAAGTATCGTATCTTGCAGCCATAGGCATAAACATTAATAATTATTCAATCAGCTATCTTGATTTATCAACAGGTGATTCATACAGCCTATTGTTACCAAAAGACATTAACATATTGATGAATGAATTATTACAAATTGCCCCAAAAGAAATTGTAATCGCTACCTATTTTGATGAAACGCATCTTGATAAATACATCAAATCTCAAGGAATAGTTGTTTCGATTCACAATGAAATTGATGTTCCAGAAGTATTTCACGATTTATATGAAGATTTGCCATCAAAAGAAGAACAAAAAACATTTAAACGATTATTGAATTATGTTATTAATACACAAAAAAGAGAATTAATGCATTTAAAGAAAGCAGTTATATTAGAAGCATCTTCTTATATGAAAATGGACTCTAATACCATCCGTAATCTTGAACTGACGGAGACACTAAGAAATAATAACCGAATTGGAAGTTTGTTTTGGTTAATCGATAAATGTGAAACAGCGATGGGATCTAGATATTTAAAAAGACAAATTGTAAGACCATTGGTTAACAAGGAGATACTTGAAACTAGATATGATACCATTGATACGTTAAATAAAGAATTTATCACGAAGCAAGACATGAAAGAATTGCTGAAAAACGTCTATGATTTGGAGCGTATTGTAGGTCGAATTTCATATGGAAATACCAACGGAAAAGATCTGGTTCAACTCAGACGTTCGATTGAAATTTTACCAGAACTTCAATCGAGTTTATTATCCTTATCTAACGCACATTTGAATTTTTTAGCAAATTCAATCAACACGTTAGATGATTTTTATCAGTTATTGACAAGAGCGATTGTAGATGATCCTCCGTTAACCATCAAAGAAGGTGGCATGATAAGAGAAGGTTATAGTGCTGAACTTGATGAAATTAAAAATGCTTCTTTACATATTCGAGACTGGTTAAAATCCCTGGAAGAATCTGAACAAAAGAAAACAGGGATTAAAAAATTAAAAATCGGATATAACCGTGTTTTTGGCTATTACATTGAGGTTCCAAAAGGACAAATTGATAATGTAAAAGATGAATTTGGTTACACAAGAAAACAAACACTATCAAACAGTGAAAGATATATTACAGAAGAATTAAAACAAAAAGAAACCATTATTTTGAGTGGAGAAGAAAAAAGTATTCAACTAGAATATAGTCTATTTGTTGAATTAAGAGATGAATCAAGAAAGTTAATATCGATTATTCAAAAGAATGCTAATATCATTAGTGAAATTGATATGATGATTACCTTGAGTACCATTAGTGAAGAATTAAATTTAATAAGACCTATTCTAACAGATGATCAATCAATTGAAGTCATCGATTCAAGACACTTAGTTGTCGAAAAAGTATTGAGAGATCAAGAATTTGTGCCGAATAATATCATTATGCATCCAGATACGCAAATTTTATTGATTACTGGGCCAAATATGAGTGGAAAATCAACGTATATGCGACAAATGGCATTGACGGCGATTTTAGCGCAAATTGGGTCATTTGTTCCAGCAACAAGCGCAAAGATTCCAGTATTTGATGCAATATTTACTCGTATTGGAGCAGCAGATGACTTGGTGAGTGGAAAATCTACTTTTATGGTTGAAATGCTAGATGCCAATAATGCAATTCAAAATGCCACAGAGAAATCATTGATTTTATTTGATGAAATTGGTAGAGGAACTGCAACTTATGATGGTATGGCACTCGCGCAATCAATCATTGAATATATTCATGAAAAAATCAAATGTAAAACATTTTTCTCTACACATTATCATGAGCTTACAACATTAGACAAAAGTCTTCCTGATTTAAGAAATGTTCACGTAAGTGCAAAAGATGAAGACGGGCAAATTATCTTTTTACATAAAATTAAACCTGGTCCTACAGACAAATCATACGGAATTAATGTTGCTAGTTTGGCAGAATTGCCAAAGGGATTGATTGAAAGAGCGAAAGTAATTTTACTTGATTTGGAGAGAAATCATCAAAAACTTTCAGATGATACTCATATAAACTTATTTAATTTTGATGATTATGAGGAGCCTGTTGAAGCACATGTTTTAGATAACGCAATTGTGCAAGAATTGAAAGATATTTCGATTGATGAAATTACTCCTCTAGAAGCTTTGAACATACTATATAAGATTATAAATAAAATTTAATATTAGGCATCTATTCGTGCATATTCTATATAAATTCACTTGTTGTATTATATAATAATATTGAGGTGATACTATGAGTAAATATTCTGATAACATTAAAAAGTTAACACCAATTCAATACCGCGTTACACAAGAAAACGGTACTGAGAAGCCTTTTGATAATTTGTATCACGATGAATTTAGAGATGGGATATACATTGATATTGTATCAAAAGAAGTATTGTTTTCTTCTTTGGACAAATTTGATGCACATTGTGGATGGCCATCTTTTATCAAACCTATTCACAAAGATAATATCATAGAAAAAAGAGATGTTTCACATTATATGATTCGCACAGAAGTACGAAGTAAAGAGGCTGATTCTCATCTTGGGCACGTTTTTGATGATGGCCCAAATGGTAATTTACGTTACTGTATTAACTCAGCAAGTTTAGAATTTATTCCCATAGACGAATTGGTTGAACGTGGATATGGAGAATATCTATCATTATTTCAAAAATAAGAAGTATAAAAGCTTCTTTTTTTGTTATATAGAATATTCTAAATTGTAAACTACAAAACCAAATCAAAACGTAATAACATATCAGATGAAAAATAAAAAAATTAGCATAACACTTAATATTTTGCATAAATGTAAACCTGATGTTATATAATTAAGATATGGTTGTGTAAGTACGGTTAAATGGTTGATTTATCAACCTTTGTTCTGGTAAAATACAAGAGAAAGTAGGTGTAATATATGTTGTATGATAAAACAAAAATGAATCATTTAGAAAAAATGGGAAGAAACGTTTTAAAAGCTGATTGGAATTGTCTGGATAATGCACAAACCGCTCGAGGATTGAAATTGCCACTACCGGAGATAGAAAAAAGTTACCCAGAAGATGGTGTGTTTGTTAAGCTGAGACTAGATGATGTTTCAAATTTAAGTCAAAAAAATCTCTATCAATGTACGACTTCAAGAAGAAGTGTTCGACAATATTCAGACGAAGCAATAGGGATTGATGAATTATCATATATGTTATATCAAACTGGGAAATTATTTAAAACAGGAAAAGGTTATAGTTTACGTGCGATACCAACAGGTGGTGCAAAACATAGTTTAGAAACATATGTTTATATCCGTAATGTAATTGGGATTCAACGTGGATTATATCGCTTTATTCCATCTCTTGGAGATTTGTTGTTGATTGACGATTCTGCTCATTTAGATCATGAAATAGGTGTGGCTATGAAAAACCAAATGTTTAACAGTGCTGTGGTGTTTTTTTGGAGTGCAATTCCAAAAAGAGCCGAATATAAATACTCGTATACTGCACATAAAATGATAGCCATTGAAGCCGGTCATGCTTGTCAAAACCTATATCTCGGGGCAGAAGCTTTAGAGCTTGGATGTTGTGCCATCGCAGCATACGATCAAACAGCATTGGATCAAGTTCTTGGTTTTAATCCGGAAGAAGAATTTGTTGTTTATGCTGCTGTTGTTGGGAAAAAAGCAAAAAAAGACTAAAAACGGTTTTTGATTTTTCATCAATATGGTATGATAATAATACTGATTAACTTAGCTGTTTTGAGAAAGAAGTGGTATTGTGGGAAAAATTATTCAACTTTCAGAAAATTTATCAAATTTAATTGCCGCAGGTGAAGTAGTTGAGAATATGGCAAGTGTGGTAAAAGAACTTGTCGAAAATTCAATTGACGCCAATAGTACTAGCATTAAAATTGATTTACTTGAGGCAGGATTAAATGAAATTAAAGTCACAGACAATGGATCTGGTATGAGCTTGGAAGATATGAAAATGTCTTTTCAAAGACATGCAACCTCGAAAATAAAAACAAGTCATGATTTATATCATATTGGTACACTTGGATTTAGAGGTGAAGCAATACCTTCCATTGCATCCGTTTCACATTTTGAAATGATCAGCAGTGAAGGAGAAACTGGAAATCGTTTATTTTTCTTAAAGGGAGAATTAAAAGAATCTGGTTCATTTGCACCAAGAAAAGGAACTACAATAGCGGTACGATATTTATTTTATAATACGCCAGCTAGGCTAAAACACTTAAAAGCAACAAATACTGAATTGTCTTACATTATGGATTATGTAAATAAAATAGCATTATCTCATCCGGAAATCGCATTTGTGCTAACCAATAATCAACGCGTACTTTTTCAAACAACTGGTAGTAACGATTACTTACGTGTTTTATCAAACATATATTCCTTAGATATCATTAAAAACATGATTTCATTTGAAGCGAAAAATCAATATTTTGCTGTTTCTGGTTATGCAACAAAACCAATGTTCAATCGTTCTTCTAGAAACAGTATTACACTTATTGTGAATGGCAGAGTGATTAAAAATAATAAAGTAATTAATGCTGTAATTGACGGGTACAAAAATTATTTACCAATTGGGAAGTACCCAATCGTATTTTTGAAAATCGATTTAGATCCGCTTCTAATTGATGTGAATATTCATCCTCAAAAGTTAGAAGTGAAATTCACCGAGGAACGAAATCTTTGTTCTCTCATTACCAAAACCATTAACGAAAAGCTTCAAACATTATCATTGATACCACAAATAAAAGAAGAACTAAAAGTGGAAACAACTTATAAATACGATACCCTAAAATTAAAAGATGAAGCAGAAGAAAAACAAAGTCTTGTGAAAGAAGATTTTGTAAATTATATAAATCATCTTGTAGAAAAGAAAAAACATTCTGATTCTATTCAAAATTCTGAATCAAAGAAACCAGTATTGGAAGAAAAAAAATTACCTGAGTTAGAATATATTGGGCAATTACTTGGAACATATTTGTTATTTCAAAATGAAACTGGATTGTTTATGATTGATCAACATGCAGCGGCAGAGCGTATAAGATATGAACGATATTTTGCGAAAATGAGTGATGTAAAAATTGAATCTTATGACTTATTGCTGCCAATTACATTGAATCTATCTAACAAAGAAGTTCTTCAGCTACAAGATTCTTTTGATGTATTTCAAAAAATGGGAATTTCTTTTGAAATCAATGAAGTAAAAACCATTGATATTGTTAGCGTTCCAACATGGTTTGTTGAAGGTTATGAAGCTATATACACCGAAGAAATAATCAAGTATGTTTTAGAGGGTCAAGATGTATCTGTTGGTGAAATTATTGACTCGCTTGCCAAAAGTTTATCTTGTAAACACTCCATTAAAGCCAATAAATTCATCAATCAAAATGAGATTACTAGGTTAATGAAAGATTTAGATCAATGTGTGAATCCATATACTTGTCCACATGGACGTCCTACGATTATTCAATTATCTCAATCTGATATTGAAAAAATGTTCAAAAGGATTATGTCATGATTATTGTTATCATTGGTCCAACTGGAATCGGAAAAACCAAGTTATCACTTGCACTAGCGAAACACTATCAAACTGATATTATTTCTGGAGACAGTGTTCAGGTGTATCGTAAATTAAACATTGGAAGCGCAAAAATTTCAGAAAACGAGATGCAAGGGATAACACATCATTGTTTGAACTTGTTAGAACCAACAGAAGAATTTAGTGTCGCTTTATATCAAAAAATTGTTCGAGAAAAAATTGAACAACTGAATCAAGCTAATAAAATGCCATTAATAGTTGGTGGAACTGGATTATACATTAAAAGTGTATTATATGATTACAATTTTGTAGACACACTCAGAAATCAAGAACTTGTAAAAGTATATGAAAAATATCAATCGGATGAATTGCATAAATTACTGATGGAACTTGATTATGAAAGTTCTTTGGAAATTCATCCAAACAATCGCAAAAGAGTCATCCAAGCAATCATACGAGCTGATAAAAATAAAGTCTCTGAAAATAAAAATAAAGATGTTCCATTGTATGATTTTTTAATTATTGGGTTAACAACGGATAGAAATATCTTATATGAAATCATAAATAAACGGGTAGATCGAATGTTTGAAGAAGGACTTTTGGAAGAAGTGAGAGCGTTATATGAGCAAGGAGTTCATTCGAATAGCGTTAATTCAATAGGGTACAAAGAGTTGTATTCATTTTTTGATGGTGAAATCTCATTTCAAGATGCAGTTGATAAAATCAAACAACACTCTAGAAATTTAGCGAAAAGACAATATACATTTTTTAATAATCAACTTCCTGTTAAATGGATTAATGTTGATTTTGAGAATTTTGATAATACCATTGAAGAAGTCATCACATTAATCGAAAGCAATAGGTGAGTTTATGTTTACTGAAGTAATTAGAGCATTTGCATTTATTTTTCTTGCAGAAATGGGAGATAAAACGCAAATTTTAGCAATGACTTTTGCGACAAAATATGATGTAAAAAAGGTATTGTTAGGAATCATGATTGGTGCCTTTTTAAATCATGGAATTGCAGTATTGTTGGGTAGTGCCTTCAGCACGATTATCCCAGCAACTACCATGCAAATTGTGGCTGGTTTTGCTTTTGTTTTATTTGCACTTTGGAGTTTAAAATTTAGTGAAGAATCTGAAGATGATAATGTCAAGAAAGTAAAATACGGACCAATTATTACAGTTGCTCTAGCTTTTTTTATTGGGGAACTAGGTGACAAAACACAGTTAACCGCTATTACACTTGCCGCATCATCTTCATATCCAATATTTATTTTAATGGGGACTGTTCTTGGTATGGTTGTTACTGGTGCTCTTGGCATATATGTTGGTATCAAACTAGGAAATAAAATACCTGAATTTTATATTAAATGTGGGGCTGCGATCATATTTTTTGTAGTTGGCTTTACAAAATTGTACCAATCGTTACCAAGTCATATTGGTAATCCATTATATGGTAGTTTATTTGTCATCGTCTTTATGGCAATCTCATATTTCTTATTACGACCAACTTTATTATTACGTAAAAATAATCACATGACATATCTTCAAAAAGTATCAGAAGAACTTGCGAGTTATTATCGCGTTATCTCTGATAATTTAGAAGACATTTGTCTTGGAGAAACCGTTTGTGGTAAATGTGATGGAACAAGTTGCTTGGTTGGTTATACAAAATCTGTCATTCAAAAAGCACGTAACAATAAACCTGTTGATTTATCCTATTTTGATAACATTGATCAGCATAAGAATTTTGATAAGATTAAAGTAATGGAGAGCTTGAAGATTACCATTTATCAGTTGAAAGATGATCCTAAAAATCCAGCCTTAAAAAGTATACATTTAGTAAGAAAGAATTTGGAGATGATTCTTTTGAACAAGAGCATTTCTCATTTTCAAAATTATGAACAATATAAAAAAGAATTATATGGAATAGATAAAAGCATATTTAAGAAAATGAATTTAAAGTAAGAGACACTTCACTGCAATGTTATTCATAATTGAATACATTGCACGTGAGTGTCTTTTTTCTTTGGTAATTAAATAGATATTTGCTATAATATAGTAGAAGAGGTGATTGGAATGGAGATAAGATTTAAAGAACGTATGGCTGATGTGTTTATCAAATTATCAAAACCAATAATTAACAAGATTGCTTCAAGAGAATTTAATATTATTTCTACTGGTGAAAAGATTGATAAAAAACGTGAACCATTTATCCTTGTTTCAAATCATTTTAATGACTGGGACAGCTTCATTGTAATGAAAAACATAAAGTATAATATTCGGTTTTTGGCAAATCAAATCGTATTCAAAGAACAAGGTCAAAAATCTGAAATGGGACTATTTGCACGAATCTTTTTAAAATTAATAGGAACACTGAATGTTGATGAAATTGAAAAGTCTTTTGATTACCTAAAACATGGGTATGCCATTGGGATGTTTCCGGAAGGAGCCGCTACATTTCATGGTGCAACACTTAAAATTAGGAAAGAGACAGGTGCATTTATAAAAGAAGCCAATGTTGATGTTGTAGCGGTTAAGCAATGTGGAGGTTATCTATCGCATCCAAGATGGGCGAATCATCATGCGAAGTACGGCGTGATTCACACTTGTACATCTGTGATTATTAAAAAGGAAGAATTGGCAGATTTAACACCGCTTAAAATCAATAATATTATTACAAAAGCAATCAGTTCAAATGATTATGATTTTCAAAAAGAACATATGATAAAATTAGACCGTATACATCGTGCTGAGGGTATTGAGCGAGTGCTATATTATTGTAATAAATGCAA
>JAFGXW010000128.1 GCA_016936415.1 Bacilli bacterium
TCAAAACATAGTATCTTATAAATAAGAGATTATTTAGTTAGGAGATATAAATATGGGAAAAGAACAATTAATTAAATTTAGACACAATAGTGATAAAGGGATTTTTCATTACACCGTATACAAAGGAGATTTTGTTGCATTATCTGAGATCAAAACTGGAAAGATCGATTACATCAAAGAACATGGAGCAATCGATTTAACATTTGATGTAGATCAAGATATCTATGATGTAATGGCAGTTGATGTCATTGAAGACAAAGCATACGTGCAAGAAGTATACGATTATATGATTGCCACTGAGAATGCGTATTTTGTGGATGGTATCGAAGGTTTGTGTGTACTTAGATTTCATAAATAATAAAAGATTCACCCTGTCAAAAGGGGAATCTTTTTTTGTTAAAAATCATTTATTATTATGGTTGTGTATCGTCAATCAAAAAATCAACCCAACAAAGTGAAATACAATAGTCAAAACAAATCTAGTGTGTTATACTAACTTATTATGAATAAGGAGAATCAATATGGCCTATACAGGAGAACTCATATCACTTGGAACTGCGCTTTGTTGGACCTTTACTGTCGTTGGATTTGAGTACGCAGGAAAAAGAGTCGGTAGTTTACCAGTTAATATCATTCGTTTATTATTTGGATTCATTCTTTTAAGTATTACCCTAACCTTTATGACAGGGTCTTTTTTGCCGATTGATGCTTCTAGTGAAACATGGATTTGGTTGATATTAAGTGGTGTCATTGGTTTGGTGATAGGTGACTTATTTTTATTCCAAGCTTTTGTGGATGTGGGTGGAAGGATTTCTCTATTAATTTATAGTATCGTCCCAGTTTTATCGGCAATACTTGGTTTATTATTTTTCCAAGAGGTTTTGACTTTCATAGAACTGATTGGGATGATCATTACATTAACTGCGATTGCACTTGTCATCTTATGGAAAGGGCAAAAGAAAAACATGACACACCCCAATAGTGCAAGAGGAATCATCTTTGCTTTTATTGGTGCCATCAGTCAATCTGTAGGTTTACTTTTAAGCAAACAAGGGATGGGGGATTACGGGGCTTTTGCTTCTACCCAAATTAGAGTAATGACTGCGATTGTTGGATTTGGAATCTATATCACCATTCGCAAACAATGGGGCAATGTCTTCCTTGCATTCAAGGATAAAACGGCATTGAAATTTATTTTACTTGGATCTGTATTTGGTCCCTTTTTAGGTGTTAGTTCGAGTTTACTTGCTCTCAAATATATTGACATGGGTATCTCAACAACCATTGCTCAATTAAATGTTATTTTAATCATCCCATTCTCTGTAATCTTATTTAAAGAAAAAGTGAACTACAAAGAAATCATAGCCGCTGTTGTTGCGATTATGGGCGTAGCATTGCTGTTTATTGATTTTTCGAATTTCTTTTAATTTATTATTTTTATTTTTTTCCAACAAAAATCTACTTTCTTTTGTTTAGATTGTGTACAAACTAATTGAAAAAGAAAGCAGGATAAAACCATGAAAAAAATATTCATTACCCTATTTGTATTCACAACATTATTATTAAGTGGATGTACATCGGATACATCAAGCAATACACCAGAAGTTGAAACCATTGTTTCTATTGATACAGAAATCACTTATAACGACGAACTCACCAATGATGAAGTCTTAGATCAAAATGAATCTTATGGTTCAACAGGTGCATTAGAAGATCAAGAATTCACCATTGAAGAAATGATCATATATGCATTAGAAGATGAATTTGCGGCCAAAGCTGAATATCAATACATCATTGATAACTTTGACGTCACAAAACCATTCACAAATATTATTCCAAGTGAAGAAACACATATTTCGTTATTGCTTCCATTATTTGAAACATATCAAATTGATGTTTTAGAAGATACATCAAGTAGTCATCTCATCACAATTTCAAGTTTAGAAGAAGCTTTCGCTACAGGTGTATTAGCGGAAGAGTTAAATATTGCAATGTATGAACTATTCTTAACACAAGATGATCTTCCGGCAGATTTGGTTGATGTTTTCACCAAACTAAGAGACGCATCCATCAATCATCTTGCAGCATTCCAAAAAAACTTAGATCGCTATTAATCGATTAAAAAAGAACACCTGAATACGATTCACATCGTATTCAGGTGTTTTAATTTGTAACATCCAATCAAGATTTTGCGTGCTAGTCTTTTTTACGCAATACCAAATCATTAGCTTTATAATATTTTGTTTTCATTTCATACATCAATTGATCTGCCTTTGCCATAGAATGCTCAGCTTTTAGTACTTCATTACAAGTATCATTCGTAATTAATACTGTTCCATGTGCAATCGAAGCAAGCTGATGAAACTGTTTGAGTTCTTTATCTATTTTTTCAAATAGTTTCTCACGATCTAACGGCATTTTTTCTAACACCAAGAAAGCAAATTCATCTCCACCAAGGCGGTAAATATGTCCTTCAAAATCTTGTAACTCCTGTTTCAGTCTCTCAGCAAAGAAGATGAGGGCTTCATCTCCTCGTTGATGTCCATATTCATCATTAATGGCTTTAAAATGATTAAAGTCTAACATCGTCAGCAAATAGTTATCTTTCTTAACCAGTTCGTAAACATCA
>JAFGXW010000002.1 GCA_016936415.1 Bacilli bacterium
CATCAAACCATGCCTTCAATGGGTGTTATTCCGATTACCGTTCCTGGAACACCACTTGGTTGGGCTAAATTAATTGAGAGATTTGGGAATTTAACGTTATTAGAAGTCTTACAACCAGCGATTACGTTAGCAGAAGAAGGATTTATGATAAGTGAAACTGTAGGGTTTTATTTTGAACGTGCAATTAAAGGGTATCAAAGTCGTAATAAAACAGCTGAATTCGATCATTTTTATAAAGTGTTCACAAAAAATGGGGAACCGTATAAAGCTGGAGACATTTTCCAATCGCCTTATCATGCTGCTACACTAAGAGAGATTGGTGAAACAAATGCTGCATCTTTCTATACAGGTAATTTGGCAAGTAAAATTGTGTCATTTATGGAGAAACACCAAGGTTTTATAGATCATTCTGACTTGGCGGAATATCGAAATGAATTTGTGGATCCAATCAGTGTTAAATACAAAGGATATGATGTGTGTGAAATTCCTCCAAATGGTCAGGGAATCACAGCGTTAATGGCCCTTAATCTTCTTGAAGACGAAACGTTTATTCAGCGAGATGCTGAGACAATTCATAAGCAAATTGAGGCAATTAAAATTGCGTTTAGCGATACATTGAAATATGTCACAGATCCAAAGTTTATGAAACTAAATCCTGATTTTTTACTTGGAGAGAAATATGTAGCATTGCGTAAAAAAGATATTACCGATAAAGCAATGAAGCATGAACCAATTGACTATCAAAAAGCAGGGACTGTTTATTTAGCGACCGCTGATAAAGATGGGAATATGGTCTCATTTATTCAAAGTAACTATATGGGATTCGGTAGTGGAATTGTGATTGATGGTACGGGGATTGCAATGCAAAATCGTGGACATACATTTAGTTTGGATGAAACACACCATAATAAGTTAGAACAAAGAAAAAGAACGTACCATACAATTATTCCAGGGTTTTTGATGAAAGACCAAAAAGCGATAGGACCATTTGGTGTCATGGGTGGATTTATGCAGCCACAAGGACATTTACAAGTTGTCATGAATATGATAGACTTTAAGATGAATCCACAGATGGCTCTGGACGCTCCTAGATTTCGTTTTGATGAAGGATTAAAAGTGGCTGTCGAATCTAGTTTTGATGTATATGTAGCGCAAAAACTTCAGGAAAAAGGGCATCAAATACATATTGAACTATATGGCGGTGGATTTGGACGTGGACAAATCATTATTAAAAATAAAGATGGCTATCAAGCTGGGACAGAAACCAGATGTGATGGGACTATTGCATATTATTAGGAGGAAATCATGAGAATATTATTGGATTTGTTTTGGGGTTTTATGAAACCAGGTATTTTTGGATTTGGTGGAGGACAAGCAACCATTCCGTTAATCGAAGCAGAAGTTGTTGATCGTTATCATTGGTTGACAAATGAACAATTTGCAGATTATCTTGCGATGGGGAATACGCTTCCTGGACCAATTGCAACGAAAATGAGTATTATTATCGGGTATGATGTAGCTGGATATTTAGGTGCCTTTATTGCTCTTTTAGGTATGTTGTTGCCTTCGACACTCGCGATATTAGTATTGTTTAATCTTTTCCTTGAATATAAAGATACTGCATTTGTTAAAGGGATGCAAGTTGCTGCCAAACCGGTTGTTGTTGTATTAATAGGTGGGGTTGCATTCAGTATGGCACGTACAAGTGTGTTTAAAAATGTTGATTTCGCCTCAACCAATACTTTGATTGTGATGGGATTGTTTTTCGTTTCTTTGGTACTATATTTTCTAAATGAGTTTATTCCATCATTTAATGTACACCCTGCATTAATTGTTGTTGGAGCATTATTGATTGGCGGGTTCTTTATTCGATAAAAAAAAGACGATATTGAATACTCTATTGAGTTTTCATAAATCGTCTTTTCTATTTGTTTTCTGTATAGTTTGCAAATCCTTTTTGTAAAACATAGATATCTTTGAAGCCGTTATCGGATAACTTTTTAGCGGCACGGTGTGAAGATCTTCCATTTGCACAATACACATAAACAGACAAGTCTTTACGTAAATTCACTTTTTTGTGTGTTAATTTTGCTTTCGTGAAATTTCTTGCCCCTTTGATGTGATCAATCTCGAAATCTTGTTTTTTTCGGATGTCAACTAGTTGACCTTTGCGCATATTTGTTACAAAATCTTTTAGTGTTAAAACATAGACATTACTGTGATCTTTACCACGTAATTTCATAATGATTAGCCCTAAAGTCAAACCAACAGCGATAGCGATTAAAGTAGACCAAAGTGTCATAATATCACTCCTAACTAAAAGCATTATAATTCTTTCTAGGTATTATGTCAATTACATGATAGGATTAAATAGTTAAAATGAACATTCTCCCACATGATTGAGTAAACTGGAAATGATAAGGTGTTCTTCCTTGCTTTTATGCAAGAAAATTGGTGCTACTGAATTGAAAATTATTCAATTCATCTCTTAGTTACAAAGTAGTTATACTTGAACAGGGGATTTTCTAAATAGTTTAAATAAAAATGGTTCTTGACTTATGAATCATAATTAGTTATCTTATATATTAGACAAATGTTATATTTTTGTATATAATATATTTTGATTAGGAGTGAGAATATGATTTCAACAAGTGATTTTAAAACTGGAATTTCAATTGTGCATGAAGGAAACCTTTATACAATCATGGAATTTCAACATGTGAAACCAGGAAAAGGTCCAGCGTTTGTGCGCAGTAAATTAAAAAATTTACGTTCAGGGGCTATCTTTGATAAAACATGGAGAGCGGGAGAAAAATTTGAACCAGCTCATATTGATAAAGATAAAATGAGTTACTTATATGTTATGGGAGAATCATACGTGTTTATGAATAGTGAAACATATGAACAAGTTGAAATTCCTAGAAAAAATTTAGAATATCAATTAAACTTTATCATTGAAGGTATGGAAGTAAGTGTCATATCTTTCGAGGGTGAAATATTGGGTGTGGATATTCCTGAAAAAGTTACATTAACTGTAACAGAAGCAGACCCTGCAGTAAAAGGCAATACAGCGACAAGTGCGACAAAAGATGCGATACTTGAAACTGGATTTGCTGTTCAAGTTCCTTTATTTGTAGAACGTGGCGATAAAATTGTTGTGAATACAAATACAGGAAAATATGATACAAGAGCTTAGGGAGTGAAGTAAATTGGATTATGACGCCAGTTATTTGCTTAGCATTATGGATGTTTCATGGGTAACAATTATATTTATGGTAGTATTATTAGCGATTTCAAGTTTCTTTTCTATGAGTGAAACAGTCTTTTCAAGTGTAAACGTGATCAGATTAAAAACATTTATTGAAGACGGAAAAAAAGGTAGCAAGAAGGCATACTGGATTTCTGAAAACTTTGATCTAATGATTACAACGATTTTAGTTGGAAATAATTTAGCTAATATTGCATTGGCAACCATAAGCGTAAGTGTCTTTACAAAGATTTTCACCAATAATCCGACATTGATTAATTTGGTGAATACTTTTGCGATGACAACACTTATTTTGATTTTTGGAGAGATATTACCAAAGAGTTTTGCGAAATCAAATTCAGAAAAATTGGCTCTAAGAACGAGTGCCTTTTTATACTGGATTATTCGTATTTTGAAGCCGGTAACTTGGGTTTTCCTAAAATTAAAGAGCATGATTGTAAAAAGTAGTACAAATTCAACAGTTAGTGTAACTGGTGATGAACTTGAAACTATTATTGATACCATGGAAGAAGAAGGTTCCATCGATGAAGATGAAGCTGAAATGTTGCAAAGCGTTCTTGATCTAAGAGAAAGAAAAGTTTATGAAATCATGACACCACGTGTTGACATGATTGGTATTGAAGTAAACGAATCAATTGAAGAAGCAAAGAAAATATTCTTTGAACACCAATTCTCTCGTTTACCTGTTTATGAAGAAACAAGAGATAATGTTGTAGGAATTCTTTATGAAAGAGACTTTTTTACAATGTTAATTAAAAATACAGAAATTTTATCTATACGTGATTTAATGCGAGTGCCATTCTTTGTTTCAAAATCAATGCGTGTTGACACCTTGATTGAATCATTACAAAGAGAAAATTTCCACATTGCAATTGTTAGCGATGAATATGGTGGAACAAGTGGTATTGTTACAATGGAAGATGCATTAGAGGAACTTGTTGGTGAAATATACGATGAACATGACATTGTTGATGATGAGTTTATTCAACCTTTAAAAGACAATAAATATGGCATCAATGCTGATATTCCGATTGAAGAATTGTTTGATGATTTAGAATTGGGATCTCCACCAAAATCACATTATTCCAGTTTATCTGGATGGTTATATGATATGTTTGAGGAAATTCCTGAAGTGGATGAGTCATATAGTTACATTCAAGAAATCCCAAATATGCACCATGATGAAGAAGAATCAACCAAATTATTACTTCGTTTTGTTGTCAAGGAAGTAAAGGAACGTCGTATTAGTTATGTAATTTTAACAATTGAAGAATTAAAACAAGAATAAAAAAAAGAGGATTTTCCTCTTTTTGTCTTTGGAGGTGAAACAATGGAGAGATTACAAAAAGTAATTGCCAATAGTGGATATACATCTCGTCGTAAAGCCGAAGATCTTATCACACAAGGAAAAGTAAGTGTAAATGGAGAAATTATTACCGAGCTAGGAGCTAAGGTAAATCGTCGTGATATAATTATTGTCGATGGTGTAGCGATTGATTCAGTTGAGAAGGTTTATTACGTGTTATATAAACCTGAAGGCTACGTGAGTACTACAGACGACGAAAAAGGAAGACGTACCGTAATGGATTTGGTACCATCTGATAAAAGAGTATACCCCGTGGGAAGACTTGATTATGATACTTCAGGTGTTTTGCTTTTATCTAATGATGGTGATTTCACCAATTTAATGATCAGTCCTAGCCATCATGTTGAGAAAGAGTATCATGTAAAAATGAAGGGATACTTGAGAAAAGAAGAATCTGCGCTTTTATGTAAAGGAATTAAAATTGATAACTATGTGACGAAAAAAGCGTATATTCGTAATGTTGTCTATAATAAAGCAAATGAGACTTCTACTGCGACGATAGTTATTTCTGAGGGTAAATACCATCAAGTTCGAAAAATGTTTGAGGCGGTAAATCATCCCGTATTAAAGTTGAAAAGAGTTCGATTTGGATGTGTAACACTCGATAAAATGAAAATTGGAGAATGTCGTTTGTTGAAACCACATGAATTGAAACAACTAAAAATTATGGCAGAATAACACTTTATGAAAATAGAGTGTTTTTAATGGATTAACATCGATTTGTAATAATATAAGAAATTATTATGATATTATTATGTTTTTTGTTATAATAATTATTGATGTAAAGAGGTGAAACTATGGAACACATTCAAATTGCTATTGATGGACCTGCAGGTGCAGGGAAAAGCACAATAGCAAAATTGTTAGCAGCAAAACTAGGTTTTATATATATTGATAGTGGTGCAATGTATCGAGCAGTCACATTAAAAGCAATGAAACTTGGTGTTGACTTAGAAGACGAAAGAGCATATGATTTTGTGGAAAACACAAAATTTACTTTTGTTGACGGCAACTTATATATGGATAATATTGATGTGTCAAAAGAAATAAGACAAACTGCTGTTTCCAATAATGTTTCCTTAGTATCGTCATACTATTTTGTTCGATTAGAACTAGTAAAGGCACAACAAGCCCTTGCAAAATCGCACAATGTTGTCATGGATGGAAGAGATATTGGATACCAAGTATTACCGCATGCAAAATATAAATTCTATCTAACAGCGTCTATTGCTCAACGTGCAAAAAGACGATATTACGACAATTTAGAAAGAAATATTTCTAGTGATTTAAACATTATTGAACAAGAGATTGAAAGACGAGATCATTTTGATACCACTCGCGAGCACAGTCCGTTAAAAGCGGCAGATGATGCCATTATTATTGACACTTCAAATTTATCAATTGATCAAGTTGTTTCATTAATAGAAGATAAAGTCAGAGAGGAAGAAAATCATGAATTTTAAGATGAACAAAGTTAAAGTAGGTATGATTGTTGAAGGAACTGTCTTTTTAGTAACTGATGAAACAGTCTATCTAGATATCGAATCTTATGCGGATGGAGTTATCCATAAGAAAGCATTGGCACTAGGTGATATCGAATCTTGTAAAGATGTATGTAAAGTTGGGGATGTATTACGTGCAAAAATAAATCGAATTGACACTGATGTACAACAAATATTAATGTCAAGAATTGATATTTTAAAAGAAGAAAACGTAAAATCTGTTCAGTCTTTAGCGAAATCAAATGAACGTATTTTAGCATTTGTTAAAAGTGTAAATGGTGGTGGGTTGAGTTTAACATATCAAGGTGTTGAATTATTTATGCCTGCATCCATGATCGATATTGACAATGTAAATCCAGCTGATTTTGTGAACAAAACGATTGAATGTAAAATTATAGAAGCAGATCAAAGAAGAATTACAGCTTCAAGAAGAGTAATCCTTGAAGAGGAATTACGTAACAAAAAAGCAAAAGAATACAGTGAATTAAAAGTTGGACAAACCATTACTGGAAAAGTAACAAAAATTGCTGCTTTTGGTGCTTTTGTTCAAGTAGGAAGCAATGAAGGGCTTATCCACATTTCACAACTTTCTCATCATCAAACTGCAGATGTAACTGAAGTGGTGAAAGAAGGAGACGAAGTAACGGCTCAAATCATTAGTTTAGAAAAAAGAAGAATTGGATTGAGTATAAAAGCACTTCAAAAAACACCTTGGGTGATTTTTGGAGATGAAAATAATGTGGGTGACGTTGTTACTGGTAAGGTGACAAGAAAATCTGGACAAATTATGTTTATTGAAGTGGCAAGAGATGTCGTTGGTATCTTAAACAGTAAGGATTACTCTTGGGATCCTCATGACAACTTGGCTGGAGAAGTAAATGTTGGTGATGAATTAGAGTTACAAATTTTAAGCTTAGATGTTGAAAAACGTCGTATGGCTTTATCAAAAAAACATTTAGATTATAATCCTTGGAATGATGTTACTGTCAAAGTTGGAGAAGAAGTTTCGGGAACCGTAGAAGAATTACAATCAAGAGGTGCATTAATTAAAATTCAAGGTGTCAAAGCATTTTTACCGATAACTGAAATTACAGGAGAACATGTTCATCAAGTAAGTGATGCATTAAAATTGGG
>JAFGXW010000129.1 GCA_016936415.1 Bacilli bacterium
ATTTCTTGGATTTTTTAAATATCGAAGCTTATTTAAAAATATTGCTTAACCCTTGAAATTATCCAGTATAAATTGTTTAATGTAATTGAGGAGTTGAGATAAATGACTGGATTTTTTATTATGTTTGGATTATTATCTTTTATGATTGGATTATACCTTTTCTCTTATAGTCTTAATAGAAAAACAAACCCTCCTGAAGGTGTGGAATTACCGGACAAATGTAGTACTTGCCATAGTGGATCTTGTTCGATTAGAGATACAGATGAAAGTAAAGATTGTTTAAATGAAGCAACTCAGTAAAGGACTGGAAACAGTCCTTTTTTTATGAAAGAATAGCACATTTGGTATTGTATATTTCATATGAAAGAAGTAAAATTATTATAGTATGAAAGGGGAATATATATGAACACACTCGGTTTTACAATTAGTTTTGTTGAATGGTTACAGTCAAGTCAAAATGCTTTTCTTGACTATTTTTTCAACGTTATTTCTTTTCTTGGAGAACAATATATATTCATCATTATTTTGGGTTTTATTTATTGGTCTTATAATAAAAAAATGGGCGAGTTTCTGGGATTGACACTTGGCTTTACAAGTGTTGTTAATAATGTCTTAAAAGTGATGATTAACGCTCCTCGTCCTTTTACACAGTATCCAGATCGCGTTCATAATTTAAGACCATCTACATCTAGTGGCACATCATTTCCAAGTGGGCATACACAAAATTTTTCAACACTGTTGTTTTCAATTAGTTTCTTTCTAAAGAAAAAGTGGTTATTAATGATATCAATAATCTTTGTTGTTCTTATGATGTTTTCTAGAATGTATTTGGGTGTTCATTACCTTGAAGATGTTTTAGTTGGTGGATTACTTGGATTTATTATTGCATATTTGTCATACCGTATCTTTCATAAACTTTATGAAAATCAAAAGTCATTACATCGTATTTATCTTGTTGTACTACTCGTCTCTTTACCCATTGTATTTGTGTTGGGTAGTGAAGATTTATTCAAAGGATATGGTATTTTATCGGGATTTGTTTTGGCAATATTATTCGAAAAAAAATTCGTTAATTTCACCGTTGATGTATCAATCATAAAAAAAGCAATTCGTCTATTCCTTGGTGTGTTCATCTTGATTGGCTTACAAATTGGTGTTAAAATGATTTATACTCCTTTCACGGAAGAAGGGACTTATTTATTTGAAGTATTTGATTTTATCAGATATTTTTTAATCGCTTTTATCGGATTTGGGGTTTACCCTTATTTCTTTAAGAAGATGAATTTGTAGGTGAGATTATGTCAATTTTTAGCGGTTACAATAATTTAAAAGACTATTTTAAAAAGTCTCCTGTTTCTAGTATGTTAATTATTATTTTGTTTTTCATTACTGCCATCCAATTTATATTTGGTCATTTTTCCACGCAATCATTAATCAACTTTGGCGCACTTCAAAAAGATCTCGTTTTAGAAGGCGACTATTACCGATTATTTACAGTGATGTTTCTTCATGGTAGTATCGAACACTTTTTCTCCAACGCTGTAATTGGAATCTTTATCCTTGGTGGAACACTGGAAAGAACGATTAAAACATGGCGTTACCTCGTGATATATTTCATTGGAGGACTTGGAGCAAGTCTGACGATTATACTTACTTCAAACGATTTAACAGTTGGAGCAAGTGGAGCGATTTTCGCCGCACTCGGAAGTTTATTATATTTAACATTCTTTCGTCAAGATATTATATCAAAACCAGAGAGAGTTTCAATATGGACGTTAATTGGAATCGAAATGTTATTTACGTTTCTAACAGCAAACATATCGATCGCTGGACACGTTGGTGGTTTGGTTTTTGGATTCCTTTTATCATTTTTAGTCATCCGAAAATACAAAATTCCACAAGTGAAAAATGAGGATACTATTCTCTATGAATGGATTGAAGATTCTTTTTTACATAACAATGATGATTTCCCTATTCAAGAGCAAGAAGAACAAGATGAAGATAATCAATATATCCAGTAGGTTGTGGAATCTCACAACCTTTTTTCTTTGTTTTTTGTGAAAAATAACTTATAATAACATAAAGGAGTGATGTTATGAAAATTGTCAGTGAATTTAAAAAGTTTATCGCCAGAGGAAATATTCTTGATTTAGCTGTAGCAGTTATCATAGGTGGAGCATTTACGAAAATCGTCAATAGTTTTGTAAAAGATGTGTTAATGCCTGTTATTAGTTTAGCACTTGGTGGAAATGGCTTTGAAAACTACAAATATGTTATCGTTCCAGAAACAGTAGAACTTGATGGAACGATCATAGCGGAGAATGCAATCTATTATGGTTTGTTCATTCAAAACATTGTTGATTTCATTATTATTGCTTTTGTTGTATTTATGATAGTGAAAATCATCAACAAGATGAAAGAAGCATCTGAAGAGTTAATAGAAAAAGAAATCGAAGAAAAAAAGAGCTAATATTTTAGCTCTTTTTAAGTTCTCCGAAATATTCAAAAGATGTTTTAATAATCCCAGTAATTGGAATGGCTAGAATAATCCCTGTCACTCCAAATAATGCACCAAAGAAAATGAAACTAGATAGTACCAAAAGTGGATGTAAGTTTACTTCTTTTCCCATGATAAATGGTTGCAAAATATTACCTTGAATAAATTGTCCAGTAAAATTACCGATTATGACCGCTACAAATGCCCATTCTCCAAACATTAATTGGTCACTAATTGTGAATGAGAATAAAATTGGTAATAACATTCCAATAAATCCACCCACGTATGGAATAATATCTAAAAATCCAAGTGTAAACCCAAAGAAGATACTTTTCTCTTTAAAACCAAGAATCAAGAAGAAAATAGTAAAGAAAATACTCATGACAAACATTGAAATAAATCTTCCATTAAAATATTTTTCGATGACAGTATTTGCACGACTTCCAAGTTCATTTAAATGCTTTTGTTTATTTTTAGGAACAACCGAGATAATTCCTTGAAAAATTCTTTTTTTATCATGAAGTATGAAAAATAAGAATACCGGCACTAGGACAATTGTGATGATAAAACCAGTAACTCCTCGAATAATATTTACAAAGTTAAATAAAATCGGAGTAACTGTCCCAAAATTAACAAAAGCAGATATATTATCATATGCTGATCGTAGACTTTCGTTGTTGTCTATTTGGTCGTTTACATAGATTACGATACGATCCCAATCAGATTCAATGAAAATGACAGCTTGTTGGTAAATGATATTTCCCACATAATACGAGAACAAACCAAACAAGAAGGAAATTAAAACAAATACGATAGCAATATTCAAAATTCGATTTTTAATTTTAAATCTCTTTTCAATAAAATTAACAATTGGCGCAAGCAAATAACTGATAAATAAAGCAATCCCAAGAGGTAATAAAATGGTGTTTATCGCAACAATAAGTGTCGAGATTTGTGGCCCAAACAATTCATTTAAATACTTTAGTGAAATTAGTACTAGGGCAATAATCCCAAATATTTGTAGTAGTGCAGTTCGTTTTTCTTTTTTCAAAATAACACCTCATTTTTCTATTTATACAAGAACAAATACTGAATATCTCAAATTACTTTTTTTCAAAATCAAATGATACAGGAATATTAAACTGGTTTCTAACTTGAATAAACTCTTTTTGGACAGAGGAATTAATTGGTACACCTTTACCCATTCTCTCTTGCCAAACCATATACTCTTTTTCACCTGCAGTGAAAATTCGTTTTTGACCTGGAGCTTTTTCAGAAGAACGCAAATCATTTAAAATCTGTGTGGTAATTGTTTTAAAGCTTTCAAGACCAAGAAAAGCTTCTGGATCTATAACAATGAAGAAATGTCCTAAGTGATACGGTTTTTTATGTCCCACTTCATCAATTCCAGTTAACATTTTTAAATAACTTCCTGCTTGTAGTGCAGCAGATAGAACTTCTACAACTGTTGCATAACCATACCCTTTGTATCCAGCAAGTTCTTCTCCGATACCTCCAAGAGGTGATAACGCAGCTTTACCTTCTGTTAAGTCAACCAATATTTGTTTACTTTCTGTTAAGGCTTCTCCACTTCTTCCAATGACCATTCCTTTTGGTGTATCAATATTATTTTTTGCAAAATATTCAATTTTACCACGTTGTGTAATGCTAGTTGCACAATCGAGGACAAATGGAAATTCATCGTTTGTAGGGAATCCTATGGTTAGTGGATTGGTTCCAAGCATATTCTCCACACCAAAGGTTGGTGCTATAGATGGTCTGGCATTTGTTCCTGTCATCCCAATCATTCCAGCTTTGGTTGCCATTGTAGCATAATAACCAGCAATACCATAATGAGTCGAATTGCGTACAGTAACCATGCTCAACCCATACTCTTTCGCCTTTTCTATTGCCATTTCCATTGCTCTTTTACTCACAATCATACCCATTCCATCATGACCATCTAAAACGGCAGTTGTTTTCGTTTCTCTTACAATCTCTATATTTGTAACAGGATGTTGTATTCCTGCCATAATTCTGTCTATATAAATTGGTTTAAATCGATTTACGCCATGACTCTCTATACCACGTCGATCACTTTCAAGTAAAACATCTGCGCAAAAAATTGCATCTTCTCTTGGAATGCCAACTTTTTCAAATGCTTGAACCATAAAATCTTCAAGAACTTCCCATGAAACAACTACTTTGTCATTCATAAATTACCCTTCTTTCCTTCAAAAAAAATATATTTTATCATATTTATTATACCATATCTACATCAACCTATCTATCAAAATAAAAAAGACAAACTTCCTAAGAAATTTATCAACATTTAATAGAAAATGGTGCCGCTTGCGAGATTCGAACTCGCAACCTCTGCCTTACCATGGCATTGCTCTACCTATTGGAGCTAAAGCGGCATCTTAACTTTGCTTATTTTACCACAAAATCAGAGAACTGCAAAGAAGAAAATCATAAATATATCAAAATGAAATAGACAAGAGAAAGGAAGAAACCACGAAGTAATCTCTTCCTAAATATTTTTTAAAAAATTCCTCTTATTCGAATGTAAATAATACCCGATATCATAATCAGCAACAAAGATCCTGTCATAATAATTACCAATCCAGTGCTATAATCTTGAATCTCAAAATTCACGACTGTACTATTTCCAGAAGCATCAGTTACAACAAGACGATAAGTATTTGAAGTCGAAATTGTTGTCCCACTTGTAAAATCACGACCATTTAATTTTCCAGTTCCATCACTAAATGTAATGGTTACTTCAGATTTTCGAGCGATAACTTGATTATTCTCAATTCCATATATGGTTGGTGCAATATCATCTCTTACATGGATGGTTATCACGACTGGAGTTGCTATATTCCCAGCGCTATCAGCAGTTTCATATTTGAGAACCACATTACGAGCTGCAGCAATTTCTTCCTTTACACCGTTCAAGTCTGGAATTTGTGTAACCCCATCTGCATAATAATATGAAACGATATAATCTAAAATAAAGTCAACATTGTCTTCTACTGTTCCAATTGGAACAGTAAATTCATTCGCAGCACTTTGATTATAATTGATACTTGAAATACCCAATATCACTGGAGCTTGAATATCTTTATAAACAGCGACCAATATAATGTCACTTGTTCCCATTAAACTTGGTAAAGGAATATTCCATCCAAGAAACTCAAAACCTTCTCGTTCAGGGTCTTCTGGTTGATTTACAACCGTTAAGTCACTCAAATAAGTAAACATTTGACTTTGTAATACCGTACCATCATAATCTCGATACTGTACAAGATGTTCTGTTTCCGTGTATATAGCTGTGACTACAATATCTCCTAGTGTCATTTGGGCAGGAAGTTCGATATCCCATCCAAGGAAAATGTACCCTAATCTTTCAGGTGTAACTGGTGGTACAACATCGGTTATATCACTTAAATATCCATATGTATCTGATTGAAGCAGTGTTCCATCATAATCAAAAAATTCTATATTATATTGATTTGAATCATATAAAGCAGTAATCACTACATTCGAGCTTGGCATGTATTCAGGTATCGTCAAATCCCACCCAGAAAAAGCAAATCCTTCTCGCTCTGCAACAGGTGGAGCTATGATGCTTGATAAGTCAGATTGATATTCAAACACTTCACTGAATAATATACTTCCATCATAATCAAGGAATTCCAATGTGTACTGATTAATTTCATAATTTGGTCTGATTACCAAATCATAATATGTCATAGTAGCTGGGACAACATAATCCCACCCAGAAAATGTATAACCCTCTCTAGTCGGCTCAACTGGATAAGAAAAATTACTCAAATCCGAACCATAATCCAAATTATCAGATTGTAAAACTGTTCCATCAAAATCGATAAATGAAATATCAAAATCATATATTTCTTGGTTACTAAAATACTTTATACCGTTTCCAATATAAGATGAAACAACAACATCCAAAGAGCCATTGTGATTTAAATCGGCAATATATAGATCTTTCGGATCATTTATTGAAGTAGAAATATTTGAATCAAATGTAAAAGTACTGTCACCGTTATTGATAAACAAAGACACTTCATCATTATTGTTTGATATGGTTGTAATGTCAATAAATCCATCATCATTCATATCACCAAAAGCAGCATTTGAGATTCTTGAAAATGAATCAATCACAGTCGCAGTATTTAACGATAGCCCGTTCATATTTTCGTAAAATACCAATGTATCATTCCCACTGTTTGCGCTAACTATGTCCGGAAATGTATCATTATTTATATCAGCTACGTCAAAGGAAGTTGTTCCCATAGCGTTGACACCAGTTGTTAGAAGAATAAACGTGCTATCTCCATTATTTTGATAAACATAAATTATACTATTTGTTGTATCACTACTAACAATATCTATGTTTCCATCCAAATTAAAATCGGTCGTCATTACCTTATTCACCAACCCTGCTTCTATCGTAATTGGTGTTTGTTCTGAAAAACTATTATCTCCGTTATTTTTATACCATGTGATGGAATGACTCAATTGGTTTCCACTAATGATATCAATTAATCCGTCATTATTTAAATCAGCTGCGACGACACTAATCGCACCTTCCGCAGTATTAGAAATCAGAGTTTGAGGAGTAAATGTTCCGTTCCCATTATTCAAATACCATGAAACAGTATCACCTTCATAACTACTTGCAATAATATCAAGATATTTATCATTATTTAAATAAGCTCCTGTAATACTACTTGCTGCAGTAGTTAACGTTGCTACATCAATATTGATTGAGAATGTATTATCTCCGTTATTTTTATACCAATTTATCGTTCTATTTAATGAACTTGTACTTACAACATCTAAATAAGAATCATTATCAATATCACCAACAAAGAGTCCTACTGGATGATTCAGAGATGAAGTGATCGGTGTTTGTTCAAGAAAGCCAGCATGAATTGCATCAACTGCATTCAGTGTACTTACCATAAAAAGTAGTATCAATAACCAAAATGATATTATTTTATTTTTCATACATTAACCTCCTAAGTAAAAAATCTACAATCTACAGGATTTTTTCCATCATAAATATTATACTATATTATTCAAATAATCACTAATTAAAAAAGCAACAACTATGATTTTGTGTTTTTATGAGCGATATTGGTTTTTACAATATAAATGTATCACCTTTCTTTTCATGAGCCCTAAATAACGCCGTAATATTGCTCTATGTGATTGAGTATTTTATTTCATATACTTCCGTGCTATAATACAAAAATAGGAAGTGATAAAATGAAAAATCTCGCAATTGTTGTTGATAGTACCGCAGTCATTAATGATACTTTAAAATCAAAGTACAATAATATATATATCGCACCTTTACAAATTCTTTTTGGTGATGAAGTGTTTCATGATTTAATTGATATTGATTCTGCCTCATTGTTTACTAAAATGGAAAGTTCTTCCTATTTGCCAACAACTTCACAGCCTTCCGTTGGATATATAATGGATTTGTTTGAAAAACTACTAGAGGATTATCAAGAAATTCTCTATATTACAATTAGCTCTAAAATTAGTGGCACATATCAAAATGGTCTGTTAGCAGCGAAACAATTTGATTCGTCTCGAATTAGTGTTTTCGACTCACTTTCAACCTCTTGTATTGAGTATGCTTTTGTCGAGAAAGCGTTAGAATTATCGCAAAATAATCAGACGAAGGATGATATTATACAAGCACTTACTACGATGAGAGATAATTCCGGTATTTTTTTATGTGTTGATGATTTGGCACATTTAGGACGTACAGGCAGAATCAGCAATACTGGCGCAATTGTTGGTGGTTTACTTAAAATTAAACCTATTTTACAATTTGTAAATGGTGAAATTCATTTGAAACAAAAAGTGCGTACATTATCAAGAGCTCATTTAGAAATGATCCAAATGATGAAATCAGAAATCAAGGACACTTCCATTATTCAAATAGCCCATGCAGGAGCAAAAGATTTGGCAATTGCATACCAACTAACCTTACAAGATTATTTTCCTAATCACACCATTGATATTCATGAATTATCACCAGTAATTTCCATTCACACTGGACCAAGAACATTGGGAATTGCCTGGATCAAATAGTTTTTTAATTATAAAATAAAAACAGTGATTTCGATTGAAATCACTGTTTTTTGTTTTCTTTCATGAGTAACTCTTGCTTTTTCTCCTGCAAGGTCTTTAATTCTAATAATAATTCAGAATGATCCAAACCTCTTTTTTCAAACATTTCAATTAACAAATCAACATAGTCTAAAAGATGAATTGCTTCATCTAGACTAGTGATATTTTCAATATCACTTCTCAAAATATCCCCCCCACAAAATATTGCTTCTTATCCCTTAAAAACATAAATAATTCAATCGTAATCAATTTATTATAACCCTGCAATAAGGTGATCAAATCACCGGTTATATTATCTCTTACTTACATGATTATATCATATTTTATTCAATCATATACCAATATTTTTAATTTTTTTCCTTATTTCTCAAGTAAAAATCTTTATAGATAATGTTTACTGCGTTGTTGTAATCATCATTATTAACACCAATAATAATACTAAGTTCTGCAGAAGCTTGTGCAATTATTTTTATGTTTATATTATTATCCCCTAGCGTTGTAAAAAGTTTTCCCGCTACACCAGGAATATTCGCCATATTTTTACCAACTAC
>JAFGXW010000003.1 GCA_016936415.1 Bacilli bacterium
ATTGTTTCTGCTATCATTTTTGTATTTCCTTCAAATGAATAATATATGACTAATTTGCTCAAGTTAACACCTCATTCTTTATACAATCATTATATCATATTATATTTCCACACAAAAAGTCTATTCATCATGAATAGACTATCGCTTTCATATGGTGGAGTTAGAGAGGATTGAACTCTCGACCCCTTGCACGTCAAGCAAGTGCTCTCCCGCTGAGCTATAACTCCATAATTAATCCTTGCTAAATTATATCAAAAGATTCATAATAAAGCAATATTGTTCGAATAATAAAAAGTAAATAATGGGCTACTAAATCTTGTAACCCATTATTAATTTTGTTATTTACTAGGGGTGTAAATTTTCTCAATATAATGTTTAATATTCTCATTTTTCAAATAACTGTCAAAGTTATCTTCATATGTATAAGATCCTAAATCTCCAATTTCAATCACTTTATTTGCGACACTTGAAAGAAGCGAATGATCATGAGAAGTTAGAAAGACAGATCCCTTAAATTCAGATAATCCTGTATTCACCGACTGAATAGATTCTAAGTCTAAGTGGTTCGTTGGTTGATCCACAATCAAAGTATTTGCCTCAGCAAGCATTAATTTAGAGAACATGCAACGCATTTTTTCTCCACCAGATAATACTTTAACTGGTTTTAAAGCTTGATCTCCAGAGAACAACATTCTCCCTAAAAAGCTACGCAAATATGACTCTTGTGGCTCTTTGGAAAACTGTCTTAACCATTCCACTAAATTAAGATCATTGTTATTAAAGTATGATGAGTTATCCATTGGTAAATATGATTTAATCACTGTTTGACCCCAACTAATGGTTCCACTATCTGGTTCTATTTCACCTGCAAGTACGCTTAACAAAACTGTTTTTGCTAAATCATTTCTACCCAAAAATGCAACTTTATCCTCTCTATTTACTGTAAAAGAAACATTTTGGAATACTTTTTCTCCATCATATGATGCAGATAAATTTTCAACTGTGAGAACATCTTTTCCAAGATCTCTGCTCATGGTAAATCCGACATATGGATATTTTCTTGAGGAAGGAACAATTTCATCTAAATTAATCTTTTCAAGTGATTTTTTTCTTGATGTTGCTTGCGAAGACTTTGAAGCGTTTGCACTAAATCTCGCAATAAACGCTTTTAATTCTTTGATTCTCTCTTCTTTTTTCTTATTGGAATTTAACATTAATCTTTGTGCCAAGTTTGATGACTCTCTCCAAAAATCATAATTACCCGAATATAGTTTTGCTTGAAAGAAATCTATATCAACCATGTGCGTACAAACCTTGTTTAAGAAGTGACGGTCATGTGAAACTGTAATAATTGTTTTCTCGTAATCAAGAAGGAAATTTTCTAACCATTCGATTGCTTGAAAATCAAGATGGTTTGTAGGTTCATCTAATAATAATATATCTGGACTTCCAAATAATGCTTGTGCCAACAAAATTTTGACTTTATCTTGTCCTGATACTTCACGCATTTTTTTATAGAAGTTATCGCTGCTCACTTGTAGTCCATTCAATAATTTTTCTGCTTCTACTTCAGCATTCCAACCATCCAATTCCGCAAACTCGATTTCATAATTTGCTGCTTTAATCCCATCTTCATCAGTGAAAGGATCTTTAGCATAAAGAGCATCTTTTGCTCTCATAATATCATATAATCTTTTGTGTCCCATAATAACAGTTTCAATCGATGTAAACTCATCATACTCATAATGATCTTGTTTTAAGACAGCCATGCGGTTTCCTTTTTCAATAAAAACCTCACCTTTAGTCGATTCCATTTCTCCAGATAAAATCTTTAAAAACGTAGATTTTCCAGCTCCATTTGCCCCAATAACGCCATAACAATTCCCTGGAATAAATTTAATATTTACGCCCTCAAATATTTTTTTATCTGAAAAAATTAAATCTAAATTTGATACTGTAATCATGTTACCAACTCCTGACAATAAATGTTATCATAAAACATCTTAAAACGCTATTAAAAAGTATCAAAAACCAAAATAATTTTAAGTGAAATTAAAAACGCAATGATTATTATAGCCTAACAATCATTGCGTTGAATATTTTATATTCCCTTTCGAATTCTAATAAGCGTATCCTTGTTCTGAATTCTTTATTACGTAATCTTTTGAACGAAGTTTAAAGAACCAATATACAAGATAAACCGCGTGGAAAACAAAGTTTATTGCTCCCCAATAATATAGTACTTCTGCATTGAACCATAGTGTAGAATCCATGACAGGAGTAAAAATATCAAAGGAAGATCGTATTAAAATATGTAGCGCCAAAGTATAGATACGACCCATTAGCCATAAATCTGTTCTCTTCTTAAAGATCATCCATATTTCAGGTGCAATTAAGATACATAAACTAGATGCAAAGAACGTAGTATTTTCGGCATAAACAAAAGCTGCATTCCAAGTAACGTATAATATACACCAAGCAAGAGGTAAATCAGCAATTAATTCTGCGAATGTGTTTTTTCCATCATTTTTCCCGATTCTCCAATGGTTTGTAGGTAAAGGGATGGTAATACATAAAATCACTCCACTCATTGCATTAAAGTAATTACCCAACTCAAAATCAGTAAGAGTAGCCTCAGCAATGTTCAATAATAAAACCGCAAATAAAATCCAAAGTGGCCACTTTTTCTTGAGAGAATCCATCACTCCTTGATGATTTCCATCATTTGAGATACG
>JAFGXW010000004.1 GCA_016936415.1 Bacilli bacterium
AAATAAAGTATAATAAGACTAGGTGATAAAAATGAAGACAACAGTTATTACAGTTGGTAAAGAGGTTCTTACTGGTAAAACAATAAATACTAATTTGATGCATATTGCAAGTAGGTTAAGTCAAATTGGAATTGATGTAAATCGTAGTTTTGTGATTGATGACATCACTGAAGAGTATAATAAAATATTAGATTATTGTGATGAAAATTTGATAATATTTACTGGTGGACTAGGTCCAACAATAGATGATATCACAAGAGAAACAGTGTTGAATTATTTTAAAGTTCCGACGTATGTAAATCAAGATGTCTTAAGTAAGATAAAAGAATATTTTGATCGTACATCTGTCACAATGCAAGATACAAATGATAAACAAGCTTTATTCCCAGTAAATGGGGTAATGCTTAGTAATCAATTGGGAACTGCTCCTGGGGTATTATTTCCAGTTGATGACAAGATTATTGTTTTACTTCCTGGACCTCCGCATGAATTAATACCAATGTTTGAGCAAGTAATTGATTATTTGCAAAAAACATTAGATATTCGATTATTTAGTCGGGGGTTTAAACTTGTTGGAATAGGCGAATCTACAATGGAAAAAAACTTGAAGGATTTTTATATTCAACATCCTTCGGTCAATCTTGCTCCTTATGCAAGCATTGGAGAAATTAAATATGTTTTCACATCTGATGATGAAGAAAAACTTGATGAAGCAATGATTGATTTCTATCAGTTGTTTTCTGAATATATTTATGGGGATCTTGAAGATGTTCTCCATGGGGTTGTTGTAGAAATGTTGATACAAGAAAACTTGGTTATATCAACAGCAGAAAGTTGTACAGGAGGAATGCTTGCTAGTGCAATTACATCGATCAGTGGATCTTCTGCGATATTCAAAGAAGGATTCGTAACATATAGTAATGAAGCCAAAATGAAGTATTTGGATGTCAAAAAAGATACACTTGATACATTTGGAGCTGTGAGTGAAGAATGTGCAATTGAGATGTGCACTGGATTACAAGAAAACACACAATCTGATATTGCTATTTCAATCACTGGAATTGCTGGTCCAACCGGTGGAACGACAGATAAACCAATTGGCTTGGTACATTTTGGATTGATGTTTAAGAATAAAAAAATACATGAAAGAAAAGTGTTTAACGGAAATAGGGAAATGGTTCGAACTCGTGCTGTTATTTTTGCTTTGAACATGATTCGAAAGGAGCTAGTCAATGCAAAGAATTATTATTGAAAGTAAGGTGCTTGATGGGATTCCAATGAATGAATATTACATTGAAAATTATGAATTAAAAGGTCTTGTATTTGTTCAACACGGATACCAATCAAATAAAAACAGAGGAACAGATTTTATGTCTGTTTGCCTAGCTAGGCTGGGGTACAAAGTGGTTAGTATCGATGCATATAAACACGGAGAAAGAATTGAAGAACCATATATCTCAATGAAGAATTACAAAAGATATGCAGCAGTTTTTAATGTTGTAACACAAACTGCGAAAGATATCATTTTTTTGCATGATAAATATTATTCGTATGCATTTGAGAAATTTGATTTTATCGGGATATCTATGGGAGGGATGATTGCATTCTATCTCTCTACTGTGACTGATAAAATTAATAAGTTGGTTCCAGCTATTGGAACTCCCAATTTTTTAGGAATGACCAGACATGTCGTAGACATTGATGATACGGAGAAGTACAATCAAATTGTAAAGAATAACCTTGATTTTATTAATCAAATTGATCCAATTCAGCATGTTGAAAACATGAAATATTCAGAGATGTTTATTTTGAATACAACGAAAGATGAGATAGTTCCTGGTAAATTTAGTGAGAACTTTTACGATGAATATAAAAATGAAAAAATGAGGTTTGCATATTATGACGATGTGCATAATGTGAATCGTCAAATGACCAATGATATTTTGTCATTCATTTGTGAAAAAGAAGTGACCATTTAATTCATTGGTAACTTTGCTTGATTTTAGGTTAAACCTGCAAAGTTATATTTATATATATAAATATTCACAAAATATTATTATAGGTTTACATCTAAAACCAACTGTGATATAATTACTAAACGTGAGTGTAAAACTCATCCTTGCTGCAGAAGCAGCCATAGACCAAGAGGAGGTAGAAAAATGAAAAAATACGAAATCATGTACATCATTCGCCCTACTGTACTGGAAGATGAAAGAGTAGCTTTAATTGAAGAATTAAACAACATCTTTACATCGCGCGGTTCAGAAGTTCTTAAAACAAGCGAATGGGGAACACGAGAGTTAGCTTATGAAATTGAAAAGCACAAAAAAGGTTATTACGTTGTATTAGATGTATTAACTACTGAAGAAGCTAGAGCTGAATTTGATCGTGTTGTAAGAATTAAAGAAGATATAATTCGTTATTTAATCTTAAAAGACGAAAGATAAGGGAGTGATTTTATGATCAACCGTGTAATACTAGTTGGACGTTTAACTAAAGACCCGGAATTAAGATATACAACAGGAAATATTTCAGTCGCAAAATTTACATTAGCTGTAAATAGAACTTTTACTTCAGGAGCAAATGGAGAAAAAGAAGCTGATTTTATTCAATGTGTTGTTTGGAGAAAACAAGCAGAAAATCTAGCTAGATTTGTTAAAAAAGGTAGCTTGATTGGCGTTGAGGGTAGAATACAAACAGGTTCATACGATGATAAAGATGGGATCAGAAAATATACAACCGAAGTAGTTTGTGACAGTGTTCAATTTTTAGAACCTAAAAATCAAGATGATGATTCAATTAGAGATTACGGTCGCCAAGACTATCCTGATGACTCGTATCCTGATGTAGACAATAATAATCGTAACAATCGAAGAGAATCAACTCCAACTATTGACGTAGCTGAAGATGATTTACCATTCTAATAGGAGGAAACAATAATGGCAAAACCAGGTAATTTCCGTAAAAGACGTAAAAAAAGATGTTATTTTTCTGATAACAAAGTTACTTATATAGATTATAAAGATGTAGAATTACTAAAAAGATTTATAAGTGATAGAGGTAAAATATTACCAAAACGTGTTACGGGTACAAAAGCACATTATCAAAATGAATTAAGTGTTGCAATTAAACGCGCACGTCATATGGCTTTACTACCATTCGTGAAAGAATAAGACTCAGAAATGAGTCTTTTTTATTTAAAATATAAGTATATTTTAATATTTTGAATAATAATCGAGATGTGATATAATTATGTAGACAAAACGAGGTGGTAAAAATGAAATTATTATTTAGAGTTTTAGTGCCAAGCTTAATTGCCATCATTTTAATAATATTGATTATTTTCATGGAACAAGATATATACGCTTGGGTTTTTTCAAGCATCGTTTTAATGATTACCTTTAATATTTACTTTCAAGTATTTTATTATCGTAAGAAAAACCAAAAAATATCTTGGCTTGCTAGGAAACTGAAAGATACACAAGACATAGTCAAACGAAAAGATATTGCAGAAAAGAAAGTAGTAGCTGAAATGCCACTAGGGATTGTCTTATATGACGATGAGTTCGTTATTAGATGGGCAAATAATTTTGCAAAAGATATATTTGAGAATATGCTAGTAAAAAGAAATATTGAAACAGTGTCTACTGAAATTTATAAAAATCTGACTAGTAAACAAGCCCTGGATGTTATGGTGGTTAAAATCTATTTGCATGAGTATGAAGTAGTGTTTGACACGCAAAATATGATTTTATTTATTACGCAAGTAACTGAAAGAGAAGAAATCAAGCGAGCATATGATGCTCATACTGATGTTATTGGTGTTATAAATCTTGATAACTTAGATGATGCAATTAGTGTTTTAGATGTTTCTGAAAGAAGTTATATTCAAGGGAGATATTTAAGTGTTTTAGAAAATTGGGCAAACGAATTTGGATTTTATTTGATGCCTGTTACAAACTCGAAACTAGTTGCTGTAATGAACAAAGAAAACTTATTAGAGCTCATTGATGATGAATTTAAAATTTTGAATAAAATAGCTGAGATATCAAAAGAAATTGATTTGTTAGTTACATTGAGTAGTGGTTATGCATGTGCAAATATCAAATTAAATAAATTGGGTGATATTGCTCAAGATGCTCTTGATTTGGCTCTCTCTAGAGGAGGGGATCAAATCGTTGTAAACATTGAAGGAAACGATTTAAGATATTTTGGTGGTAATACCAATACTGCTGAAAAGCGTACTAGAATTACGACACGCATTAATACCCAAAAATTAGAGAGACTATTTGAAGAAAACAACCGTGTTTTTGTAATACCACATATACATTCAGATACGGATTCACTTGGTGCAGCAATGGGTGTATTAAAGTTAGCACAAACATTTAACAAAGAAGCATATATTGTTTTAGACAAGGAAAATATTGATAAAACAGTTACAAAGATTCTTCAATTAATTTCTTATGAATTTGTGGGAATGCTTGATTATATTTTAACTCCTGCACAAGCAAATGATTTGATTAATCGTGAAGATTTGATTGTTCTTGTAGATCATCATTCATATGCACAAACTTTGGACGAAAAGCTATTGTCTAAGACCAAAGATGTCGTAATTATTGATCATCATCGAAAACTAAACGATGCAATTCCAAATGCATTAATATCACATATAGAACCTTATGCATCAAGTAGTGTTGAACTAGTTGTTGAAATGATTGATTTGGCAAGTAAAGAGGTGGAGTTAAACCAATTTGAGGCAACAGTAATGTTATCTGGAATTATGGTGGATACGAATAATTTTATTTACAGAACAGGAGCGAGAACGTTTGAAGCATCTGCAATCCTGAGAAAATTTGGGGCAGATACATTTAAGATTAAAACGATTCTTCGTGAGGGACTTGATGAAATTCAGTTGAAATCAAAGTTGTTATCTTTGGTAGAAGTTATTCATCGAAAATTTTCGATTGTAATTGTTCCAAAAAATATACCATCTACTAGAACGTTGTTGGCTAAAATCGCAGATATGTTACTAGAGATTGATGATACCGTAGCCGCATTTGCTATCGGATATATTGATGAAGGTAAAGTGGGATTAAGTGCAAGAAGTTTAGAGGGATTTAATGTACAAATTGTTATGGAAAAATTTCATGGTGGAGGGCATTTAAATAATGCTGGAGCACAAATTGATTCAAATAATATTGCACAAGTGAGACTTGATTTAATTAAGCTATTAAATGAAGCAGTACAGGAGGAAAAACCAATGAAAATTATATTGATAAAAGATGTAAAAGGTCGCGGTAAAAAAGGAGATATTATCGATGTTGCAAATGGATTCGGTAATTTCTTGCTTTCAAATAAAAGCGCGATTGAAGCAACAACAGAAAACTTACATTCAATTGAAGCAGAGAAAGCAAAAAAAGCAGATGATGAAAAAAAACTTTTAGATGAAATGAAAATTTTAAAAGAGAAAATTGAAGGATTATCTGTAAAAGTGTTTGTGAAAATTGGTGAAAATGGAAAATTATACGGAAAGATAAATTCAAAACATGTTGCAGACGAATTTAAGAAACAAAATGGATTTGAAATTGATAAACGCAAAATTCAGTTAGACAATAATATTTCTTCTTTAGGAAGTTATAAAATTGACTTCAAATTGCATAAAGATGTTACAGCGAAAATTAATGTCCTAGTCGTTGAAGAATAGAGGGATATTATGGAAAAAATCACACCGAATAATATTGAAGCAGAACAAACAGTATTAGGTAGTGTCTTCGTAGATCAAGGTGCAATGAAGACTTTGGTTGATAAATTAGATCCTGATGACTTTTTCAAATATCAACATCGCGTTATTTTTGTTGCGATGGTCGAGTTATTTAAGGATGGAATTGATATCGATTACACGACGTTGTCTAATAAACTAGAGACGAAGGATTTATTAAATGATGCAGGTGGAATTGATTATATTTTGGGACTAATTAATTCGGTTCCATCTATTTCGAATTTAATAAATTATATTAACATTGTAAAAGACAAATCAATTACTAGAAGAATAATGGATGCATGTCGAGACATTATTGAAAAAGGATACCAAGCAGAAGATGCTATCAATTTTGTTGATAATTCTGAACGTATTATTTTTGATATTGCAAAAGAAAGAAGAACCACGGACTTTGTTCGAATTGGTGAAATTGCAGAAGAAGTTGTACAAAAAATTGAAAATACAAAAGACATGCATGGAAAAATCACTGGACTAGATACTGGGTTTGATGTGTTAAATGAATATACATTGGGATTGCAACCATCTGAATTAATGATTGTGGCAGCTAGACCTTCCATGGGAAAATCTGCGTTTGCTTTAAATATTGCTGCTAATGTGGCAAAGATGACAAGCAGACCACATGTAGCTTTCTTCAGTTTGGAAATGGGTAGCGATCAGCTTGTAAGCAGAATGCTCAGTTCTGAATCGAAAGTGCATGGGATGAAAATCAGAATGGGGAACTTAACCAATCCAGAATGGCAACAATTGAACTATGCACAAGAGAATTTATCAAAATTAAATATTGTTTTTGATGATTCTGGAACAGTGAGGATTACTGATTTAAGACAGAAGTGTCGTAAATTAGCTCAAGAAAAAAGATTAGATTTGGTCATCATTGACTACTTGCAATTATTGAGTGGTTCAGTACCAACATCAAATCGTGTGCAAGAGGTTTCAGAGATATCTAGGATTTTAAAAGAGATGGCGCGTGAATTAAAGATACCAGTAATCGCACTATCACAATTATCTCGTAACGTTGAACGAAGAGAAGATCATTTACCTGTAATGGCAGATTTGCGTGATTCGGGTTCAATCGAACAGGATGCCGATATTATTTTATTCTTATATCGTGATGATTACTATAATCCTAAAACAACTGATAGACCTAATCAAGTGGACGTTATTATTTCAAAAAACCGTTCTGGTGCTACCAACTCAGAAGGATTTAGATTGTCGTTTAATAAAGCTTGTAGCTACTTTGGAAATATCGTTTCAAGTGGATTAGCAAGTGATGATATGGATGAATTATATAGAGATTAAGATGATGTATAATAATATAGAAACCTTGAAATTTCAAGGTTTCTATTTTTAATAACAAAAACATAGTCTTTTCGAATAACTAATGATATAATATCTTCTTGAAAACGGGTGATACTATGAATACAAAATTAGATTTAACAAGAGGTAGTGTTCTAAAAAACTTATTAATGGTTGCAATACCAACTTTATTTGTTAGTATTGTACAAATGACATATAACCTTACAGATATGTTTTGGGTAGGAAAAGTTGGAAGTATGGGCTTAAATGCAACTGAAGCAGTTGCTGCTGTTGGTACAGCAGGTTATTATCCTTGGTTGGGGTTTGGATTCATTATGCTTGTGAAAATCGGTACAAGTGTAAATATTAGCCATGCTGCTGGTCGAGATGATATGGAAGAAGTTGCCAGATATGGGAATAATGGATTGGTTTTCATGATATTCTTTGCATTAATATATTCAGTGGTTGGATATTTTGGGGCAAATCTATATGTTTCAATATTTAATTTAACTAACACAAACGTAATTAATTACTCTATTGATTACCTCCAAGTGATTTCAATGTTTGGAATATCCATGTTTACGGTGAATTTGTTTGGTGGAGTATATGATGGATTAGGAAAAACATTAAGTACTTTTAAAGTTACTGCAAGTGGGTTACTATTGAACATTGTTTTAGATCCTATCTTTATTTTAAATTCAGTTTCAATTTTTGGTGTCACCATTGGTGGGTTTGGTTTAGGTGTAAAAGGAGCGGCAATCGCTACTGTGATTTCACAAAGCTTTATTGTTTTGATATATTTAATTATTTATTCATCAAAGAAAAGACCTTTTACGATTAATCTTACTAAGTATTTTGATATTAAAAAAATCCAACAAATTTTTAAAATTGGATTTCCTGTGGGAGTACAAAGTGTGCTTTTTACTTCCATTAGTATTTACATTGGTATCTTAATTAGTTCTTACGGTTATGCGGTTATTGCCACACAAAGACTCGGAAGTCAAATTGAAGCACTAGCTTGGATGATTGCTTCAGGGTTTCAAGTTGCCTTGGCTAGTTTTGTAGGACAAAACTATGGTGCAGGTAAGCTAGATCGTATTAAAGATGGTTATTATACGGCTTTGAAATTGCTTGTTCCATATGGCATAATTGTTAATATAGTTTTATTTGTTTTCGCAGAACAATTATTTTCAATATTTTTAGACGACCCTGAAACGCTTCGAATTGGAAAAATGTATTTGGAGATTTTAAGTATTTCACAATTATTCATGATTGTAGAATTGGGTACAGCTGGTGCTTTCAATGGATTAGGAAAGACATACATTCCATCTGGAATTGGAATTGTTGGAAATGCTTTACGTATACCTTTTGCAATGTTAGTCAGTATATCATTGGGATTCGCAGGAATTTGGTGGGTTATTTCATTCTCAAGTATTCTTAAGGGTACTGTCATAACAATTTGGTTCTTGTTGTATTTAAGAAAACTAAAAAACATTAATAACGTCATCTTTGTTGAAAAAGCAAGCACCTTGTAATATAATATAGACCGGAGTGATAATATGATAGAAAGATTAGAAGACATCCTCAAAAGATATAATGAAATTAATCAACTTTTGATGGACCCAGAAATTAATTCAAATATTACTAAATTAAAAAATTTATCCAAAGAACAAAGTGGGTTAGAACCTATTGTTACTTTGTATAATGAATACAAAAAAATTGTTTCAAGCATCAGTGATCTAAAGGCGTTAACACATGAATCTGATCCAGAAATGGTTGAACTAGCTAAAATGGAACTTGAGGAATTAAAACCACGTGTACCAGAAATTGAAGAAGAATTAAAAATTCTTTTGATTCCAAAAGATCCAAATGATGATAAAAACGTAATTGTAGAGATTAGAGGTGCAGCCGGAGGTAGTGAAGCTAATATTTTTGCTGGAGACTTATTCCGTATGTACACAAAATACGCTGAATTAAAGAACTGGAAAATTGAAGTGAGTAACGCTGAAGATGGTAGTGCAGGCGGTTTTTCTCAAATTGAGTTTTCTGTTTCTGGCGACAGTGTATATGCTTTACTAAAATATGAATCTGGGGCACATCGTGTTCAAAGAGTTCCTTTAACTGAGTCTCAAGGTAGAGTACATACATCAACTGCAACTGTTCTTGTGATACCTGAGGCAGAAGATATTGAAGTAGAAATGGATATGGCAGATGTTCGTATTGATACGTATCGTTCAAGTGGATCTGGTGGACAAAGTGTAAACACTACAGACTCAGCTGTTCGTGTTACACATGAGCCAACTGGATTAATTGTTACTTGTCAAGATGGAAAAAGCCAACATGAAAATAAAGCGTCTGCTTTAAAAATATTAAGAGCACGTCTATATGATAGAATTCAACAAGAACGTGCTGACCAACTTGGTGAGGAAAGAAGAAGCAAAATTGGTACGGGAGACCGTAGTGAAAAAATTAGAACATATAACTATCCTCAAAACCGCGTTACAGATCATAGAATTGGATTCTCAATTCAACAACTCGATCGTGTAATGGAAGGAAAATTGGAACCAATCATTGATGCATTAATTGGTGAAGAAACGAAAAGAAAACTTGAAGGTAGAGACTAAACAAAAGGAGAGCTTTTGCTCTTCTTTCAATGTCTTAAAGAGGTGATTTCATGTTAACATATCGTGAAGTTTTAAACATTAATGAGCAATATGCAATTGATAATGAAAAAGAAGATTCTGGCGTAAAACTATTACTGCTTCATTTTTCAAATTTGAGTAGTACTGATTTACTTTTATCTTTGGATAAAGAAATTCCAGAAAAAGTATATAATGACTTTTTATATGGGGTTGACCGCTACATAGCGAAAAACATACCTGTGCAGCATATAATTGGATATGAATATTTTTACGGACACAAATTCATCGTAAATGGGGATGTTCTAATTCCTCGTTTTGAAACGGAAGAGTTGGTTGCGAATGTGTTGATGTATTATGATGAAATATTCAACTCTGAGCCTGTCGATGTTGTTGATGTTGGAACAGGATCAGGATGCCTAGCGATTACGTTAGACCTAGAAGAAAAACAAATGAAAGTTACAGCGACTGATATTTCAGAGGCTGCTTTAAAAGTTGCCAAAGAAAACAACGATATTTTGGAGGCGAATGTATCATTTTTACAAGGGGATATGCTTCAACCTCTTCAAGGTAAAAAGTTTGATATTTTGGTTTCCAATCCACCATATATTCCCGATCATGAGTATGTTGAAAATTTAGTAATAGATAATGAACCAAGTGTTGCTTTATTTGGTGGGGAAGATGGGCTTGATTTTTATCGCATTATTATAAGAGGAGCGTCTCAAATTTTGAAAGATCGTTATTTGATCGCCTTTGAACATGCCTATAATAAATCAAAAGATATTAAAAAAATTATTAAAAAGCATCTGAAAGATGTTGAAATCATTCAGAAAAAAGATCTTCAAGGCAAAGACAGAATGACGTTTATTATAAAAAGATAAAAGAAAATTTTTATTTATATATATATTATATATAAGAAAAAGGCACACTTGACACGTTGATTGAATTTGTGTATATAATATATGGAAAGAGGAGGCGAAACAATGAAAACTAAATTGGTTATTGTTGAGTCACCTAGTAAGTCAAAGACGATAGAACAATATTTAGGTAGTGAATTTATTGTGTTATCATCTAAGGGCCACATCAGAGATTTGGCAATAAGTGGAACTGGCGGACTAGGACTTGATATTGAGAATAATTTCACCCCAAAATATGAAATTATTAAAGAAAAGAAACAAGTAGTAAAAGAACTTAAAAGTGCCCTTAAAGGGATTAATGAGATATATCTTGCAACAGACCCCGACCGTGAAGGAGAGGCAATTAGTTGGCATTTACAAGAAGTGCTTGATTTAGATGGTATTCCAACGAAAAGAGTAATTTTTAATGAAATCACAAAAAGTGCAGTAATTAAAGCGTTTGAAGATCCTCGTGACATTGATTTGGGCTTGGTTTCTTCTCAAGAAACAAGACGTATCTTAGATAGAATAATTGGGTTTAAATTATCGAAATTATTACAAAACAAGATTAAATCAAAATCTGCGGGTCGTGTACAAAGTGCTACCTTGAAAATAATCGTTGATCGTGAAAAAGAAATCGATGAATTTAAAGAAGATGAATTTTGGAAAGTAAAGGCAAAGTTCCCAAACTTTACATCAGAACTTCTAAAGTATAAAAACAAAAACGTGGTACTAAATAATGAAACTGAAACAGATGAACTGCTGGAGACTTTAGATGAGTATTTTACGGTTTCAAGCATTGATGTTAAAGAAAGAAATCGTGATGCAAAATTACCTTTCACCACATCTTCATTACAACAAGAAGCTTCTATTAAATTGAATTTTAGTTCTCAAAAAACAATGTTAATTGCTCAAAAACTATATGAAGGAATTGATTTAGCAAATGAGACGGTTGGGTTAATTACATATATGCGTACAGATTCAACTCGTTTGAGTGAGACTTTTACTGAACCAGCAATCGAATATCTTACCGATAAATATGGGAAAGCATATGTTGGTAAAGTTAGCAAGGCTAAAAAAGGGATAAATATACAAGATGCACATGAGGGGATTAGACCAACAAATGTTTTTAATTCTCCTGATAGTGTTAAAAAGTATTTGTCAAAGGATGAATATAACCTATATTCAATGATATTTGCCCGTGTTTTAGCATCTTTAATGAAACCTGCGATTATTAGCACAAAGGTCATTGAACTTACAAATAATGATTCACTTTTCAAAAGTACTGCCCAAGATTTAGTGTTTGATGGATATTTAAAAGTATATGGAAAATATGAAAAAGTTGATGTGAGTGAACTTCCTGATTTAGAAATTAATAGTAAGATTGCTGCAGAAGAAATTGAAAAAACACAACATTTTACAAAACCACCATCAAGATTTTCCGAAGCGAGATTAATTAAGGAAATGGAAGACTTAGGAATTGGTAGGCCGTCAACTTATTCTCAAACAATCACAACGCTAAAGACTAGAAAATATATGACAATTAAAGATAAAAAATTCGTACCAACAGAACAAGGAATTTTGACAATCGATAAATTAGATCAATTTTTTGCACAAATCATAAGTGTTGATTATACTGCAAGAATGGAAAAAGTACTTGATGAAATTTCATTAGGAGAACAAGATCAATTTGAAATCGTTTCAAGATTTTATAATTCGTTTATTCCAATGGTGGATAATGCAAACAAAAACATGGACAAAGTTCAACCAAAATTCACGGATGAAATATGTCCAAAATGTGGATCGAAAATGGTTCATCGTGTTTCCAAATTTGGATCTTTTGAAGCTTGTAGTAATTTTCCAACATGTAAATATATTAAACCTCAAGAAAATGAAAAACCATTGATTGAGTCTACTGGTGTGAAGTGTACAAAGTGTAACGAAGGAGAAATCGTTGAACGAATCGCTAAAAGTGGTAGAAATAAAGGAAAAAAATTCTATGCTTGTGATAATTTTCCAACATGTAAAAATATGTTATTTGGGAAACCTACAGGTGAAAAGTGTCCAGATTGTGGTAGCTTGTTAATTGACGACAATAAAGGTGGAGTCATTTGTCAAGAAACAAAAAAATGTGGTTATAGACAAAGTTAACTATGAAGCATTCGAGTGATTTACTCGAATGTTTTTATGTCCAATTTTTTTAATTGGTCAATATAAAAAAAGAAGCGATAAAAGGCTTTATCAAGCCAATCACTATGATAGTTAAACTATCAAAAAAAATAAATGGTTTTTTTAAAAAATTTAGTTGTTTTTGTTGACATATCATTGCAATATGTGGTATATTTATATTGCGACTTAGTCGCAACTTATCCCTTACATAGCATGGTGAATAATTTATTATTCACACATCCCCTTCCTTAATCCGCCGAGAGGCGGATTTTCCCTTTATATAGGGGATTTTTTTTATGTATGGAAGATTTTTCATTAGTGTGTTATAATATTTTGTGATTTTAATGAAAGTAGATGTGATACATATGGGTTTTTTTAAAAATCTTTTTAGTTCAAAAGAAAAACGAAAAAATGCTCAAAAATATAACTTAGGAATGAAAAAAACACGTGAAAGTGTTTTTGGTAACTTAAAGGTTTTATTAGATTCAAGTGAGTTAATTTCTGAAGATCTTTTTTCGGAATTGGAAGAAATCTTTATTATGGCTGATATTGGTGTTGATACGGTATTGAAATTTGTTCAAACTTTACGTCATAAAGTTGAGATAAACCGAATTCAATCTGTTGAAGATTTGAAAGAATTAATTATTGAAGAAATGTATAAGTTATATGTTAATGATAAAATTGTTTCATCTAACTTGAATATTGTGAACGATAGAATCAATATTATTTTATTTGTTGGTGTAAATGGAGTTGGTAAGACTACTACCATAGGAAAAATAGCCAACGAATATATTCATAAGGGCAAAAAGGTTTTAATGGTTGCTGGGGATACTTTTCGCGCGGGTGCTATCAATCAATTGCGTATTTGGAGTGAAAGAGTAGGCGCAGACTTTTTTGCCAAAGAAGAAGGGTCAGACCCTTCTAGTGTAATGTATGATGCGATAAGTTATGCAAAGGAAAATAAAATTGATCTTGTATTGTGTGATACAGCGGGACGTTTGCAAAATAAAGTGAATTTAATGAAAGAATTAGAGAAAATCAATAAAATAATCGGAAGAGAAATTGAGTTTGCTCCTCATGAAACTTTGTTAGTTGTAGATGCTACAACTGGGCAAAATGGGTTATCACAAGCAAAAATATTTAATGAGGTCACGAGAATTACTGGTGTGGTATTGACAAAACTTGATGGTACTGCAAAAGGTGGAATTGTATTGGCAATTAAAGATGAACTTGATATTCCAATAAAGTATATTGGACTTGGTGAAAAACTTGAAGATTTAGAACATTTTGATATAGAAGAGTATATCTATTCAATGTTCTCGGATATTTTCTAATGGATATATTAGATAAGTCAATTGAAATCAACGAATTATATGATGTATACCAAGACCTTTTAACAAAGAAACAAAAGGAATATTTTGAATCATATTACTATAACGATTTTTCGATTACTGAAATTAGTGATAACTTCGATGTAAGTAGAAATGCTGTTCATGATCAACTGAAGAAAACTGTACAAAAATTATATGATTATGAATCAAAATTACAGCTTAGAAAGAAAGAAAAGAAGTATAATACGATATTAACTAACATTAAGAAATTAACCGATAATCAACAAATATTGGAATTGATTGAAGAACTTGAAAAGGTAGAGTGAGATTATGGCTTTTGACAATTTATCAGACCGTCTACAAATGTCTTTGCGAAGAGTAACTGGTAAAGGTAGACTAACAGAAAACGATATTGAAGAGATGATGAGAGAAGTCAGACTTTCATTATTGGAAGCTGATGTAAACTTTAAAGTTGTAAAAGAATTTACAAAAGAAGTAAAAGAACAAGCCATGGGTGAAAAGATTTTAAAAGGGTTGAACCCAGGGCAACAAGTTGTGAAAATAGTTCATGAAGAGCTAAAGAAAATTATGGGGGATAAAGCAGAACCACTTACCCTTAATGTGATGGGTGTAACTACAATTATGATGGTTGGGTTACAAGGTGCTGGGAAAACAACTACAGCAGGAAAATTAGCACTACATCTTCGAAAAACAAATAATTTAAAACCTTTATTGGTCGCACTTGATATTTACAGACCTGCTGCAATTGAGCAGCTTAAAACAATAGGAGCACAACTTGACATACCCGTGTTTGAACTTGGGATACTAGAAAAACCAGCAAGTATCGCAAAAAAAGCTTTGGATTATGCTAAAACCAATGGGTTTAATTTAATTGTTGCGGATACAGCTGGTCGTTTACACATTGATGAATTAATGATGAAAGAGTTAGTTGATGTTAAAGAAGTATTAAAGCCACAAGAAATCCTACTTACTTTGGATGCAATGACAGGTCAAGATGCTGTGAACGTTGCTTCTAGTTTTCATCAAAGTCTTTCCGTAACAGGATCCATTATGACAAAATTAGATGGAGATACACGTGGGGGGGCTGCACTTAGTTTAAGAACAGTCACAAATATTCCAATCAAATTTATGGGGATGGGAGAAAAATTAGACCAATTTGAAGTATTTCATCCTGAAAGAATGGCATCTAGAATTTTAGGTATGGGTGATGTACTTACACTCGTAGATAAAGTAACTCAAAATATTGATGAAGACGATATGATGGGTATGATGGAAAAAATGATGTCTGGAAAGTTTAACTATAATGATTTTTTAAAACAGTTAAAAATGATTAAAAAAATGGGGTCCTTGGGTGGTATGATGAAATTGATACCAGGGATGAATAAAGCGATGCAAGGAGCAAATGTTGATGATAAGCAATTGGTTTTTGTTGAAGCAATCATTTCTTCCATGACGAAATCAGAGCGAAAAAATCCAAAATTAATTTCACAAAGCAGCTCTAGACGAAAAAGAATTGCAAAAGGTTCTGGAAGAAGCGTTAGTGAAGTAAATCGCTTGATTCAGTCTTTAGAGCAACAAACGGTAATGATGAAGAGAATGGGGTCAATGGATCCTAATAAAATAAATTCAGCAAATCCAATGAGTGCGCTTGGAAATCAACCTATCAAACAGAAAAAAGGAAAAGGGAAAAACAAAAGTCGATTTAAATTTTAGTAATCCGAGGTGATATAGTGAAAAAGACAATATTTCCAAAACTTTCATACATCATTATTTATGGTTTGTTGATGGGATTTATCATCACTAGTATCGTAGTGATAATTGCAATCAACTCGGATCGTTATTTTTTGAATGGTGTCATTGGATTGAATAATGATTATTTCTACTTGATTGCAGTTGTAGTACTCGTACCATTGTTTGGATTTTTGTTTGTATTCAATAGAAGAATTGAGATTTTTGAACGTGAAATTCATTTAAGAGAAAAGTATTTTTCAACTGAAGTTACCGTTATTCCAATTGATGAAATTACTCAATTGGAATATTATGATTTTGATAAAGATAAGAGATCTGCATATAAGATTCATATCTCTACAAGTACAAAAATCATCTATATACCAGTCAAAACATATAGAAAAGTGTCTTTAGCACAGCTCGGAGTGTTTCTAATTGAAAAAAACAGTAATATTGTGCTTGACGATTTGTATAAAGATATTATTCGAATTTATGTTAAATAAAAGCCTATGACTTTTGTATCAGTCATAGGCTTTTTTATCAATTATATTTTAGAAACTCTTTTAAATATTTTACGATTCCATCTTCTTTATTTGTATATTCCAAAATTACATCCGCAACTGCTTTTAAGCTTTCATGTGCATTTGCCATTGCA
>JAFGXW010000130.1 GCA_016936415.1 Bacilli bacterium
AAACCAGTGCTTATATTTGATGATAGTTTAAGTGCAGTTGACACTGAAACCGATATTCAAATTCGTAGAGCACTTGAAAAACAATGGAAAGATACGACAGTATTCATCATTACCCACCGCATTACAACTGCCATGGAAGCAAATAAAATCATTGTGTTAGACAAGGGTGAAATTGCAGAAATGGGGACACATGATACACTTGTAAAACAAGGTGGAATTTACGCTCAGTTATGGGATATTCAATCAAATGTTGAATATGACTTTAGAAAAATTGAGGAAGGAGTTGATGAGAGATGAACTACTTCGAAGAAGAAGAGTATACAGACTCCAAATTTGATATAAAAGTTTGGAAAAAGATTTTTGCATATATTAAACCATTGAAAAAGCATTTCTTTTTAGGACTTGCAGCTGCGATTGTACTCGCAATTATTGATACCATTCAACCCTTATTTAGCAAGTATGCAATCGATGAGATTATTACAAATAACAACTTAGATGTATTGCCTAAGTTTTTGGCATTATACATTATTTCAATGTTCTCGATTGGATTTATGGTATATTTATTTATTATTCACGCTGGCCAAGTGCAACAAAAGTTGTCATTTGCATTACGACGTAAAGCATTTAGTCGACTACAGGAATTACCATTTAGTTATTATGATAAAACACCAGTTGGGTGGATTATGGCTCGAATGACAAGTGATTCTCGAAATTTAAGTGATATTTTATCCTGGGGAATGATTGATTTGTCTTGGGGACTTTTAATGATGATAGGGATTACCGTAGCGATGTTAATTATCAACTTAAAATTGGCATTAATTACGTTATTATGTTTACCGTTTTTAATTGGACTTAGTATTTATTTTAGAACTAGGATATTAAAAGCGTATCGTAAAATTAGAAAAACAAACTCTAAGATTACAGGATCATTTAACGAAGGGATTATGGGTGCGAAAACGACTAAAACTTTGGTATTAGAGGAACAAAATTTTCAAGATTTTGATCGATTAACTTCATCGATGAAACGTCATTCAATCAGAGCGGCAATGTTTGCGGGATTATATTTTCCAACCATCTTATTTGTCGCAACAATCACCACAGGTTTTATTTTCTATTTTGGTGGGATTGAAGTAACCAATGGTGCAATCTCAATTGGTGTTTTGTTTGTTTTCATCACTTATATTGGTAAGTTTTTTGATCCAGTTATGCAATTGGCAAATATTCTAGCTCGTTTTCAACAAGCACAAGCTTCAGCGGAACGATTATTATCACTCATTGAAGAAGATCCAGAAATCTTTGATAGACCGGATGTTATTGAAAAGTATGGAGATACATTTCATTTCAAAAAAGAAAATTGGGAACCACTCATTGGTGATGTTAAGTTTGATCATGTTACATTCAAGTATAACAAAGGCGAAAAAGTACTCTCTGATTTCAATTTAGAAGTGAAAGCTGGAGAAAGCATCGCATTGGTAGGACATACTGGTGCTGGGAAATCAACGATTGTGAACTTGATTTGTCGTTTCTATGAGCCTACAGAAGGAGTTATCTATATTGATGGCAAAGATTATAAAGATCGTTCAGTTGGTTGGTTACATGATAATTTAGGATATGTGTTACAATCACCACATTTGTTTAGTGGAACCATTTTAGATAATATTCGTTACGGAAAACCAGACGCAACGTTAGAAGAAGTGATTGAAGCTGCAAAATTAGTAGAAGCAGATGAGTTTATCAAAGAATTCACAGATGGATATGATACAGAAGTTGGTGAAGGTGGTGCGCGATTAAGTGTAGGACAAAAACAATTAATTAGTTTTGCACGTGCATTATTAGCCAATCCAAGAATTCTGATTTTAGATGAAGCAACTTCAAGTGTCGATACAAAAACAGAACGTGCAATTCAACGCGCAATTGAAACGGTACTAAAAGGTAGAACAAGCTTTGTCATAGCGCATAGATTGTCTACCATTACATCGAGTAATCGTATATTAGTATTGGATGCTGGAGAAGTGATTGAGTCTGGAACACATGACGAATTGATTAAATTAGAGAAACATTACTACAAGTTGTATACAAACCAATTTTTATCAAAAGTAATAGAAGAATCAAAAAACTAATAATTTGAATATATATACAAAAAATATAGATTTATTTATGTGCATATGCTTGTTCATATATATAAAAATTATAATTTAATGCACAAACAAGAATTGCAAAAGCCCTTTATTAAGGGCTTTTTTCATATCGTTCGAATTTTGAACTATTTCGTGCACAAATTATTACTTGTAAGCGAAAAATTACTTATATATAATATAAGTAGATAGGTGATGAAGATGAAATTAATTGAAACGTTTAATAGGAGTTTAAATCAAAGTTCAACTTATATCAATAACGACAAAGAAGCTCTACATGTACAAGTTAATTTATTACTCAAGAGTATGATAGGTAGATTACAAGATACAAAAAGAGCCATTATAATCGGCGCTGGGAAGATGGAAGATTTTTCTCCGGTTTTTTTTGTTAACAATTTTGATGAAGTTATTATTACTGATATTGATTTACTATCTGTAAACGAAAGTCTAAATGAATTAGATCTAAATGAAGAGCAAAAGAAGAAGATTACTAAGATTCGAATCGAGTATACAGGATTGGAAAAGAATCTGTTCTTTCAAGATTTCAAAGAACGACTGATTAATTGTCGTACGTACGAGAAGATTGATCAAGTGATTAACAATCGATTAAAGGGTCTTGATCAGTATAAATTTTTGAAAGAATATCAAGAAAGTGCAGACTTCATATACGTCTCACCAGTTTATACACAATTGGTTTATAATCAAGTATTAAGGGAATGTGCAATCTTGAGAGAAACTGGGTATCCAGAACATTTGATTAAACACATTGAGGAAAAGATGTTAGATGAGATGCCACTCATTATACAAAGGTTTAATCAAAACCTTGTAGAAACACTAAAAGACACAGGGACACTATTTGTATTAAGCGACATCTTTCAAGTTGATGTAGGTAGTGAGTTTTACTTACGGATAAAAAATGGAATTAAGAATTATGCCGTAATGGAAGAAATTTATAATTCCTATAAGAGAAAATTCGGCGTTGGACTTGGTGATTATGGGTTATTACATCTTGATGACATAATGCGTGCTGGTTTATCTAGGTGGCTACTATGGCCATTTAATGAAAACAGTGTGTTTGTTGTGAAATTAAGAATTTATAATAAAGAAAATACGATGAAGGAGGAATAAATATGAAGTATGTAGCAACGTTTTTCGTGCTCTTTGCTAGTTACATTTTACTTGCTGGGTTTCAATTACAAGAGTTGTTACTAGGGGTATTGGTCAGTGGTGTTTTAACAGTGATTTTGACAAATCTTGTAGATTACACAATTGATGTTCGTTTCCCAATTAGGCTTATCATCTTCATTTTTGCATATATACCAGTATTCACATGGCAGTTATTGTTGTCGAATATTGATGTTGCAAGAAGAGTATTAAGCCCGAAAATTCCTTTGAATCCTGGGATTGTTAAAATTCATACGGATTTACAAGGTGATTTTGCAAAATTAACATTGGCGAATTCCATTACACTTACGCCAGGTACATTATCAATCGATGTTGATGGTGAACATATCTATGTTCATACTGTTGATGTGAAAGGTAAAACGCCAGAAGAAAACAAAGAAATGATCAGTGGAAAATTTAATAAGTTGTTGGGAGTGATTTTTAAATGATGGATATTATTGTTTTCGCTCTTGTTGGGCTTGGAGTATTATTTTCTCTTACTAGATTATTAATCGGTCCTACTCCTGCAGATCGTGTTGTTTCACTGGATACATTAAATATTATCGTGATTGGAATTATTGCTTTACTTGCTCATCTATTTAAAAATTCACTATATCTTGATATCGCAATTGTTTATGCCATTTTAGCGTTTACTGAAACAATTGTATTCGCAAGATACTTGGAGGGCCGTCATGGAGATTGTTAGTTATGTATTTATGATCATTGGTGGAGCCTTCTACTTATTAGGTGGATTGGGAATTTTAAGAATGCCAGATACTTTCAACCGTATTCAAGCAGGAACAAAAGCAACGACATTAGGTGCGTTTGCATTACTAATTGGTGTTGGAATTGCTAATCCTGACTGGATTTTAAAAGTATTGTTAATTATTATATTTATCGCCATCTCAAATCCAATTGGATCTAGTGCGTTGGCAAAAGCAACATACTTAAGCTGTGAATTACCAAGTAATTTGGTACAAGATGATTTAAAAGATTTTGTAGGAGGACAAAAAAATGACAGTAATTAATATTATCGAAATTGTAATCTCAATCCTTGTCATTCTCCTTGCGTTCTTAGCTATCAATTCAAAAACGTTAATTAAATCTGTCATGTTCTTATCAGGATTAAGCATGTTAAGTGTGCTTGGATTTGTTTTGATGAAAGCACCTGACGTTGCTGTCACAGAAGCAGTTATTGGTAGTGGACTTGTTACAGCATTGTTCGTTTATACTTTACTTGCTGTTGGAAAGAGAGGGAAAAAAGCATGAAAAATTTCTTAGCTTTGGCCTTGTCTTTGTTTATTGGGTTTTTAATCATTATGTCACTACGAAATAATGTTGCATTTCCTGAATATGGAACTGTCAATGTAGCTTCCCGCGTGAGTCAAGCTTATCTTGATCGCGATGTCACTGAAAATCCAGGTACTGTCATTTTTGGAGAATCTGTGAATTTGGAAAGTGGTCCAGCAAATACAGTTACTGCAATTGTTGCGGATTATCGTAGTTTTGATACACTGGGTGAGGTTACTGTGTTATTTGTTAGCTCACTTGGTGTGGCTTTGTTACTTGGAACAAAAAAACAAAAACGTTTGGAAGTGGATTTTCATCCAAACTTTATGTTAAGAGTTGGAAGTAGAGCGTTATTCGGTATTATTCTAATGACCGGGATTTATGTTGCCATTCATGGACATTTAACTCCAGGTGGTGGATTCCCAGGTGGCGCAATGATTGCATCATCTATGTTGTTATTATACTTAGCGAATGATTCTTTCCGTGCAAAAATCAAAGGATTTAAAATATTAGAAAGTGCTGCTGGTAGTGCATACATTCTAATTGGACTTATCGGGCTTCTTGTTGGTGGATATTTCTTACAAAATGTGTTAGATAATGGAACACTTGGTAGTTTATTCAGTGCTGGATTTATCCCGATTATCTATGTATTAATTGGTTTAAAAGTTGGTAGCGAAATTTCAGGTGTTATTGATAATTTCCTTACAGAAGAGGGTGTTTAAGATGTTACAATATGCTGCTATTGTCTTAATTATGTTAGGTCTTTATGGTATTTTGACAAAACGTAATGTCATCAAAATCATTGTTTCATTAAACATTCTTGAAATTGGCTTAAACTTGTTTATTGTTAGTGTTGGATTTGTAGATGGTGGACTTGCACCAATCTTTACAAGTCAAAACGCTACCAATGATTTAAACTTCGTCGATCCATTACCACAAGCGCTCGTTCTTACTGCGATTGTTATTGGTGTTGGAACAACTGCACTGGGTCTGGCCATTGCCAAAACCATTTATGCAAAATATGGAACATTTAATCTAGATGAAATGGGGGAAAAATAAATGAGCGCTATTTTATTGATTGTCATTCCATTATTAGCTGCTTTCCTCTCAATCTTGGTTAAGAAATATTCGGCTAATATTTTACTAGTTGTTTCATTTGCTAGTGTTGTATTGTTGAATTATATTCCACTAGAAGTAATCACAATTGGTGGATTTGCTGCTCCATATGGAATTAATTTAATATTAGATCAATATAGTTTAATTGCATTGTATGCTGTTAACGTATTATTTTTCTTGGTGGTTGCAATTAACTGTGCTAAATTTAAAAAGCTTTCTTCCATCTTATTGGTTGCACTTGCTGGACTAAATGGGATGATTCTGACAGGAGATTTATTCAACTTATTTGTTTTCATGGAAGTAAGTGGAATTGCTGCATACTTAATGACAACTACAAATCAAAAACCACTTGCGACATTTAATTATTTGGTGCAAGGGACTGTCGGATCAAGTTTATATTTACTAGGTTTAATTTTGCTATATGCTATGTTTGGTACGCTGAACATGCAAGATATGGCTTTTCAAATTAGTAGTAGTGGTTATCATATTGCCGTGACTGCATTCCCATTCTTATTAATGTTTATTGGGTTTGGTGTAGAAGCGAAATTATTACCATTCAATTCGTGGGTTCAAGGAATTCTTGGATCATCAAATCGTTTGACAGGTCCAATGATTGCATCTGTTTACGCTGCAGCAATTGGGTTTGTGTTAGGACGTTTGTTAACTGAATTATTCGTGTTTGAAGGAACACTCTTACTAATTGTTACGGCTATTTTAGGATTTAGTATTGTTGCTGGTGAAGCAATGGCGTTTGGTGCGAAAAAAGTACGAGAAATTTTATTGTTTTCAAGTATTGCCCAAGCTGCACTTGTTGCTCTTGTCTTCCTATCTGGATTTACAGGACTCGCAGCATTATTATTAATTGCTAACACAGCTGGTAAATTAATTTTATTCTTAATCACTAACACTGCTACAGACCAACTTGGTAATGATGACATTTCAACATTACAAGGATTATTTGTGAACAATAAAGTAGTAGGGGTATCTTTCACAGTTGCTGTATTGAACGTGCTGGGACTTCCTATGTTCTTTGGATTTGTTCTAAAAATGAATATTTTACTAGAATTCTTCCAAACTGATCATTTATTATGGCCTGCTGTTATTTTAATTGTAAGTGTTGTAGAAGGAATTTACTTTATTCGTTTGTTACTTAAATTGTGGTTTAAAGAGAGTGATTTACCACAAGTTGAATTTGAATTTACATTAAAATATGTTGTAGTCGTTGTAGCTGCGTTGTTAATCTTATTTGGTGTGTACACTGCACCTGTGGAACAAGCTGCTGATGATTTAACAGCGATTCAGTATATCGAAGGAGGGAATTTATAATGGCAAGTATTGAGTTATTATTAATCATTGCACTGGCTTCTGGATTCCTTGCTTATCTCTTAGGAAGAGTGAATAGAGTATATGGCGCAATTGTGACAATTGTTTCAAGTATGTTTGTGTTTAGTAGTTTAGCTTATTTCGGTTTTACTGATTCACTCGATACAACCGTATCAATCTTGCCATATGTGACATTCCAAGTAACATATTTGGGAATGTTCTTCGCGGTTATGATTACCTTCATTTATGCGATGGTATCATTCTTTAACCCAATGTTTATAAAGGATTACAAATATCCTGGTGCTTATTCGATGTTATACATCTTAAGTATGGCGGGAGTTATTGGGGTATTCTTCACAGATAACTTCATGGTTATGTTTTTCTTCTTTGAATTTATTGTTTGGACAAGCATGTTCTTGATTCCACTTGGTCATAGTCGAAAAGCTGCCGTGTCATATTATGCATTTAGCGCAGTCGGAAGTTTTGCATTGTTATTCGCAATCTTCATGATGAGAGAAGCTGCTGGATCGTTTGGTATAAACGCTGGACTAGCTGCAATCTCTGGTACAAATGCTATCGTTGTATTCATCTTATTAATCGTTTCAGCTTTTGCAAAACTAGGAGCATTTCCACTGCATACGTGGTTGCCAATTGCTCATGGTAATGCACCGCATCCTTTTTCTCCAGTATTATCTGGAGCACTTGTAAAACTTGGTGCGTTTGTTGCGGTGATGGCGTTGATTAAGATTACGCCAAATAGTTATGTCATCGTTGCACTTGACTTACCACTTGCACAATACTTGGTTGCTATTTTCGCAGGATTATCAATTGTCTTTGGAACATTAATGGCAATTCGTCAAGATGATGCAAAGAAATTACTTGCGTATTCATCAATGAGTCATGGTGGGTATATTTTACTTGCATTTAGTCTTGGGTCAAGCATTGGGTTATCTGGTGGATTTTATCATATCGTAACACATGCACTTGCAACGGGAGCAGCTTTCCTTGCAATCGCAGCTGTTGGTAGACAAACTGGTACAACTAAAATGAGTGAACTTGGTGGTGTGATTCAAAAAATGCCAGTGACTTATGTTGTTTACTTAATCGCCATTATTTCCATGGCTGGTATTCCACCAATGGGTGGATTTATCAGTAAATGGTTGATCTTCCAAGCAGTTATCGATAAAGGACTTATCCTTTTAGCTGCCGCTGTATTCTTTGGAAGTATTGGTTCATTCTTATATGTATTTAGACCACTTGCTGCTTTGTTCTTAGGACAAGAAAAACCACAGTTCAAAGGAATCTTAAAAGAAGCACCAGTGATTATGTTGATTCCAATGATTGTGTTAAGTGGAATGAATCTAGTTACAGGAATTTTTCCAAATATCTTCTTACAGTTTATTAATAAAGTAATTGTTGAATTAGGAATGGCTCCAGTTGTGCTAGGTACTTATACCATCCAAGGCACAAATGGAATCTTAGATCCATTACAAATTACAATTGCATTTGGTATTGGTGTTGTAATTGCCTTTATTATTTTCATCTTGTTAAAGAAATCAAAGCAAGTTGGATTAATGGATACATATACAGCTGGTAACTTCATTTACTCAGAAGAATTAATGCATTATAGTGTTGACTTTTATGCACCAATTGAACGTTTATACGAAAAACATACAACGCATGTTCAAGATATGTATAAGTCACTTGAAAATAAAGTAAAAGAATTTGGTAATGTTGTAAAATATTTCTTCTTTACAAATAAGCCTGAAATTACGGTCTTTTGGATCTTGATTATCATTGGCGCATTACTATGGGGGGACTTATTATGATGCTTAGTATGTTATATGGTGTAGGTATTGCATTCTTTGGATTTGTACTTCACACCTCAGTTGCGGGTATAAACCGTAAAATATCTGGACGTCTTCAAAAACGTTACGGTCCAAAATGGTATCAAGAGTTTTTAGATATCTTTAAATTATTGAGTAAACGTGCTACTTCACATGGTTGGATTTTTGACTTTGGTGTTATTATGGCACTTGGTGGAATCATTGCAACTGCAATGTTTATTCCTGTTACCAATAACTTCTTGGCTTTTCCAGATTTTGATAACTTCTTCATCTTTGCATACTTAATCGCAGTTGGAATGTTAGGAATGGCAATGAGTGCTAGTGGTAGTGGTAATCCACTCGCTAGTATCGGAGTTATGCGTGCATTAACAACAATGCTTGCTTATGATATTCCATATATGGTTGTTATTGTTACCATTATTAAGTTAACTGGTACAAGTAGCATTAGTGGACTTGCTTTATATCAACAAGCCGCAGGAAATAACTGGTTTATTGTTGCATTGCCACTTGGGGCAATTGTTGCAGTACTTGCATTGATGGCTGGACTTGGTAAGAAACCATTTGAAACATACATTGCTCCTGCAGAAATAGCATCTGGACCTCTGGTTGAATATGGTGGAAAGCAACTTGGTATGTTATTTATCATGATGGAAATTACACATTTCATCGAAGTAAGTTTATTTGTGAATTTATTCTTGGGTGGTGCAGAAAATATTTTTATCTTCTTGGTAAAGTATTTCGCAGTATACACAGCGCTAAGTTTAATTTCTAACGTATATGCTAGATTCAAAATTGATCAAGTTGTATTGTTCTTCTATAAATGGCCGTTATTAATTGCTATTGTTCAAGGATTTATTGCAATTTATTTAGGATGGGTGATTTAAATGAAATCAACTAAATTTTCAGAGTTATCACAAGAACAAGTTGACCGTAAATGGTGGGAAATAGGTGATTTTTTCCGTCGTAATTCATTATGGATGTTGATGTATTGTACTGGTTGTTGTGCAATTGAACTACCACCAGCAATGACTTCAGCTTATGATATGGAACGACTTGGAATGGGGCCAATGGCTACACCTAGACAAGCAGATATTCTACTTGTTTCTGGTTATTTGTCTTTAAAAACATTACGTCGTTTGATCTATACATATGAACAAATGAGTGAACCAAAGTATGTTGTTGGATTAGGAAGTTGCACGATAAATGGTGGTATTTATCATGATTCACACGCAGTGATCAATCAATTAGATCAATATGTTCCTGTTGATGTTTATGTAGCTGGTTGTATGCCAAATACAGAAGCAGTCATGAACGGGTTTGTTGATTTAATGGATGCAATCAAACATAAAACAGCAAACGGTTGGAAGAAATATCGAGATAATTATGATTGGTACCGCCAAAACCAAATTGCTTCACTAGGGGAGGTAGAAGTTCATGATGAATTCCACGAATAATGCATTGGAAGTTATTACCTTAGTTGAAAGCAAATATAATGTTGTAAAAACAGAACATATTTCAAAATATCAAGTGGCTTTTGAAGTCATTAGAGAAGATATCCATAGTATGCTTAACTTCTTGAAAAATAGTGGTTGGAAACAACTATCCTATTTATCTGCGATTGATTGGCCAGAAGAAGACAAGATGGAATTGGTATATATCGTATTTAATTGGGATAAAGGCGTACATATTCAAATTCGCTCAAAAATTGATCGTGAAAATCCAGAAATGGATAGTATTTTACCGATTTTTCCTGGTTGTAAATATTATGAGAGAGAAGCACATGAGTTCTTTGGAATCGTATTCCACGGAAATCCTGATTCAATGAAACAATTAATCTTAGAAGGATGGGATGATATTCCACCTCTTCGTAAGGATTTTGACCCACGTGCTTATAGTGAAGCTCATTTTCCACAAAGAGAATATACTGAAACATTCATTGAGTTGAATCAACAAGAAAGCAAACAGGAAAAACGCGCTGCACGTCAAGCTCATATTGACGAAGTGCGTAAAGGAGGGAAAAAATAATGCAAGAACTTAAGTTATTTTTGGGACCTCAACATCCTGGTATGCATGGAAATGCTTCTGTACATATGTTTGTAGAAGGAGATATTATCAAACGTTCTTATTTACTTCCTGGGATGTTACATCGTGGGTTTGAAAAAGGGATGGAACGTCATACATGGCTAAACAACATTGGCCTTATCCCTCGTGTTTGCGTTGTAGAACCAGATATCAATGAAATGTGTTTTGCACAAGGTGTTGAAACATTACTTGGTATTGAAGTTCCAGAACGAGCACACTGGATTCGTATGATTATATTGGAATTAGCACGTCTTAGCATTCATATGATGGCTTATGGAGGTATTGGTGGTCCAACTGGACTTTATACTCTAATGTATCATGCACATGCTGATCGTAATGATATTTTAAATATTTTTGAAAAGATTACTGGTCATCGTGTTTATCATATGTATATCGTACCTGGAGGAGTTCGAAAAGATTTACCAGTGGGTATTGAAAAAGACATTCATCAGTTTTTAGATAGTTTAGAATCTCGTTACGCAGAGTATCGCGATCTTGGAATTGATAATCCAACGGTTCGTGCTCGTACAGTTGATACCATTATGTTACCAGAAAGTGTTGTTTGGGAACTTGGTGTTACTGGTATTGGTATGAGAAGTGCAGTTGGAAAAGAATATGATGTACGTAAAGTAATGCCATATGCACGTTATGATCAAGTCGAGTTTACAGTTCCGACAAATACATATAGTGATGCGAATAATCGTATTGATTGTAAATTACAAGAAATACTACAGTCGATTAGTATCATTCGTCAGTGTTTGGCTAAAATGCCTGAAGGTCCTGTAAGAGTACCACTTGGACGAGGGCAATCAATGAGATGGACTGTCCCTAAAGGATATGCATACTCAGTGGTAGAATCTAGTCGTGGTGAATTTGGTTACTTTATGGTTTCAAACGGTGGAACACATCCTTATCGTGTCGGTGTTAGAGGAGCTAGTTATCCACAAGGTTTACTTGGAATTGAAAAATATTTACCTGGAACTCGTATTGATGATGCAGCGTTATGGGTAGATACAATGGGTGTTTGTTCCCCAGAAATTGATCGATAGGAGTGATGATATGAAAAAAGTATACAGTATATTTGCACCAATGAGACTTTTTAAATATGTCTTCAAAAAACCTGTCACAATTCCGACAAAGCATATATTTACTAAGAAAAATGCCGACTATTTAAATAAAAATTCTATCATTAAATTAAAATCTAGATTATTAAGTGAACCTCGTGAAGGGGCAGATAATATCCGTGGATTCCACACCAACGATTGGAAAGAATGTATTGGGTGTGGAACTTGTGCTGATATTTGTCCAACAGAAGCAATTCGTATGGTCGAAAGACTTGACGTTGAAGAAAAAGATGGATCATTCCAACAACGTCCAGTTATCGATTATGGACGATGCTGTTTCTGTGCACTTTGTGTAGATACTTGTACCACAGGGTCACTGAAGATGAGTAAAGAATATATTTATTCAAGTGACAATCCTGATCAATTCTTATTGATGCCTGAAGAACTATGGCAAGGACAAGTAGTAAAAGATGGTTATGTTCGCGATGAAACAAGTGATTTACTTGATTTAAAACGTGTGGAAATGGAACTTGTTGAACCAGAGGAACGTAAACAATCATTTATCGAAATCGTCCGTGGATATTCAAAAGAATTTGCACGTCAAGAGGCAGCACGTTGTGTTGAATGTGGTGTATGTACGGCAAGTTGTCCTGTTCATATGCATATCCCAGCTTATATCAAAGCCATCTGGGAAGATGATATTGAAGGAGCATTAAGACAAGTATATGAAACCAATCCATTGCCTGGTGTATGTGGACGTTTGTGTACACACAATTGTGAAACATCTTGTTCGATTGCTGTACGTGGAGATGCGATTGCGATTCGTTGGTTAAAACGTTATATTATCGATAGTGCGCCAAACGATTTGTATGAAAAAATATTAATGGAACCTGTCAGTGAAGTAATCGATGCGAAAGTAGCAGTTGTTGGATCTGGTCCTTCAGGACTTGGTGCAGCATACTACTTACGTGTGATGGGTTACAAAGTAGATTTATACGAAGAAAAACCACTTGCTGGTGGTATGATGAGATATGGTATTCCTTCTTATCGTATGCCGGATGAAGCGCTAAATAAAGACATTGATTTTATTTCATCAATTGGTGTAAAAATCATCACAAACACGCCAATTGGTAAAAAAGTTACAATGGAAAAATTAGAGAAAGATTATGACGCTGTATTCTTAGGAACTGGATTCTTTAAACCACGTGGCTTAAATATTCCAGGTGCCGATCACGCTGATGTAATTGGTGCGATGACATTTTTACCGCAAGCACGTGATTATGAAAGAGGCGTATTGAAATTAGAAGACATCAATGTTGCTAAAACAGCTGTAGTTATCGGTGGTGGAGACGTTGCATTTGACGTAGCTAGATCATTAACAAGACTTCAAATGTTAAAATATGGTGAGTCACATGTGAAACTTACTTCTCTAGAAAACCAAGATGAATTACCTGCAGACGATGAAGAATTATTTGAAGGTGGAGAAGAAGGTATTGAATTCTTCTGTGGTAATGGACCTCAAGAAATTATGATTCAAAATGATAAAGTTACTGGTGTTCGTTTATGGAAATGTTTATGTGTATTTGATGAACAAGGAAAATTTGATCCGAAATTTGATAAAGAGTGTCAACAAATTATCGATGGTGAGCAAATTTACCTAGCAGTAGGACAAGCACCTGACTACAGTTACATCCCTGAATCACTACAAGATAAAATCGAGATAGTTCGTGGAAAAATCAAGGCAGATGAATTTGGACAAGTATCAGGACTTGATTGGTTGTTTGTAGGTGGAGATGTATTGCGTGGACCAGACTTAATTAGTGGTGTTGCAGATGGTCATCGTGCTGCGCAAGCAATTGATAACTTTTTATACAAAAATGCAAAGAAAAAAGAAGTTTCTGATCACTTCGCAAAGATGCGTCAGGCTGCAAAAGAAAGTACTCCGGAATTAACGAGAAAACAAAGAGGACTTAAATAATTATTATCTCAATATTCTGTATTGTAGGAGTAAATACAATTCTTGAAAGAGACAATATTTCGTGAGAAATATTGTCTTTTGTTTATAATAGTTCACGAATAGGACTTCTTAAAACAAAAACCCTATGATATAATGAAAATAGTTAAATATCACTGAACTGGAGGGGTTAAATTGTTCTTAACAAAAAGACTTGTAACAGCATTT
>JAFGXW010000131.1 GCA_016936415.1 Bacilli bacterium
GCCTTTGGATATCTTTTCTTCATTTCATAAACTTGTTCTACAGTCAAATCATTATGAATACAGCAGAACCCTGGCCAAACTTCCATATCTAAATCATATTTTTCTCTCATATAGGTTCCTAAATTTTTATCAGGAACATATAACATCTTTTTATCACGATAGTGATTGATAATTCCTTCCGCATTGCTGCTTGTCACACATACATCAGCTAAAGCCTTTACTTTAGCCGTTGTATTAACATATGCAACGACAATTCTATCTGGATGTTTCTCTTTATATAGCTTTAAACGAACTTCGGTTACCATATCTGCCATTGGACACCCTGCTTCTGCGACAGGTAATAACACTTTTTTGTCTGGAGATAGGATTTTAGCAGTCTCTGCCATAAAATGTACACCAGCAAACACAATAATATCCGCATCCGTTTTACTAGCAACTTGGCTTAAATACAAACTATCACCCGTATAGTCAGCAATATCTTGAATATCTCCTTCTTGATAATAATGAGCAAGGATCACAGCATTCTTTTCTTTCTTAAGACGCAATATTTCTTGTATCATCTCTGATTTTTCCATCAAAATCACCTCGCATTTATTTTAACACTTCTCATGTTTTGTTTCAAACAATTAGATTATAATTCCGTTATTTCTAAAAAGGTATCATTCAAAAATAAGTTATGATATGGGTAGTGTCACTAAAAAATACCCAAATAAAGCGAAAAACATAAGTGTTAATCCCAATCCTAACATCCCATTTAGCACACGATTCTTTTCATCAAACTGTTTAAAGAGTTCTCTATTCATAGTCAACAATTGTAAAGTGACTATGTTTTTACGTTTATCTGGTTTTCGGAAGAAAATACTAAGTGTTTGACTCTTTGTTGATTCTTCTAAATAACATTCATGACTATATTCCGTTTGAAATGTTTCAAAATCTCTCATATCTCTTGTTTTTCTACTGTATAATTCATATTTTGCGTATTTCAACTGTTTTATATAGATCTTTTGGGACACAATCACAACAATAAAGGTTATGATATAGCCAATTACATATGGTAGTTCAATTTCTTTACTATAACGCAAATATAGCATAGCAACGACGATAGCTACCCATATATCCAACAAATAGAGCTTTTCTAATGTACTCAAATACACTTTTTTCAGTAAAAATAGATAATTGTGAATCATTAGATAGCGAACAACGATAATCGGAATGGCAAAATAGATATAATCTGCATTCATAAGCACACATCCTTTCAAGTACTCGACTATTATACCATGTTTCCCTTTATTACGACTTATTTTCCTCATAAATAACCCACAATTTATGATGATTCTTTGTTGAATTAGGCTGAAATATTTCAAAATATGGTATAATATGGAATAGATTATGAAAAGTGGTGATGATATGGAGATTTGTAGACCCCTTGCATACCGAGCGCGACCTAAAACACTTGATGATGTCGTTGGACAAACACATTTAGTAGGGCAAAACGGTGTAATTAAGAAGATGCTAGATAACAAAAAGATCTTTAGTTTGATTTTATATGGTCCACCAGGTGTAGGTAAAACAACAATTGCGGAAATAATCGCTCTAAGCTTTGGATTAAACACATATAAATTCAATGCTTCTACTGATAAAAAGGCTGAACTAAGGGATATTGTTGATGCATCTAAAAATTATGGTTCATTGGTGATTATTGATGAGATTCATCGTATGAACAAGGATGTTCAGGACTTTTTACTACCGCATGTTGAAGAAGGAAACATTGTGATGATAGGCTTAACAACCAATAATCCTTATCATAGTGTCAATCCTGCGGTTCGTTCTAGAGCACATGTTCTGAAACTAGAAGGAATCTCGAATGAAGACATAATTATTCGCCTTAAACAGGTTCAAAATCAGTTTAAGAATGAGCTTTCAAGCAACTTGCAAAGCGATGTATATGATTATATCGCACAAAGTGCAAATCATGAAATACGCACAGCACTCAACAGTCTTGAAATATGTAATATGACTTATCCAAATGAGGAAATAACGCTTGAAATGGCAAAAACAGTGTTATTAAAGCCAAACCTATCATTAGATAAAAACGAAGACAACTACTTTAACATCCTAAGTGCCTTCCAAAAATCAATTAGAGGCTCTGATGTAGATGCAGCCCTTCATTACTTGGCCAGACTGATCACAATGGAAGATTTGAATAGTATTTTGAGACGCATGACAGTAATTGCTTACGAAGATATTGGTCTTGCAAACCCCGCAATTGTTTCAAGAATGGACGCTTGTGCCCGTGGTTGTGAACGAGTAGGGTTCCCTGAAGCACGTATCTTACTCAGTATGTTAACAATTGACATGGCACTATCACCAAAATCAAATAGTGCTGAAATTGCGATCGATAAAGCTTTATCTGACATAAACAAAGGATTAACACCAAAAATACCAAATCATTTAATCAATGTGGATAATTTTGAAGCAAAATCACCTTATTTATACCCTCATGATTATCAAGACGCTTTAATATATCAACAATATCTCCCAGATGAATTACAAAACACCATCTATTTCACTGGAAAAGAGACTGGTAAATACGAAAGAGCACTGAAAGATCGAAACAAAATAATAAAAAATGTATTATCAAAGAAAAAATAAGGCAACCTAATTGGTTGCTTTTTTCTTTAAAGATCC
>JAFGXW010000132.1 GCA_016936415.1 Bacilli bacterium
ACTGAATAATTAATTATACCATATTTCTTCAATATATTCAATGTTTCTAAATTGAAAAATAAAGAAAAATAGTGAACCAAAAAGCTGATTCACTAAAAAATTCGCATCAATTCATCCCCCACTTACGATATTATTAATATCCTTGAAGAAGGAGCTTTCTTGATGGTTTAGGTAAATAGTATCCATTCAGTAAAATCTCACCTTCTGCTTGCATGACACCATCTTCATAATAAACACCGTTAAAAGAATCAAATTCAAGTGTTTCATTATCAAAGTGTTTTACTGATATCAATAATCTTACATCCTGATTTAATAGTATTGAATATATTTCATCTAAATCATTTAAGATTTCCATTATTTCATTTTCATTGATTGTGTCAAGAATTCTAGAAAATTCTAGTTGTTCAATATAATAATCCTTATTGTAGATATCCTCATTTCTTGTATAGCACTTAATTTGTTATTATCGTTTTCCTCACAAAAATATCCAGTATACTCGTACTCTTGTTTGGTGATACCGGTGTTAATAAAATAGTTAAATCCATCAATATAATACCCATCAGGAGAAATCTTTAATCCAATGATGAAATTATTATATGCTACTTTAGTACTCAAAGAATGACCATTCTTCTTTAAAATATCTTCATACATATTAGTGAAACTAGCATTTTCGAGATAATATTCGGTTCTTATTGAAAATCGATTGGTTTTACTACAACCAGACAAGATAAATCCGAAAATCCCCAATAGTAGTATTAATAGAATCCTCTTCATAATATCATCTCCTTCTAGATAATTATACCACAAATCAGAGACCCTGTAGGACGTTTCTTAAGGAAAATAAAAAACCCCTTAAACAAGGGGTTTTGCTTTAAAATGGCATTCCGGGAGGGATTCGAACCCCCGACCGACGCCTTAGAAGGGCGTTGCTCTATCCAGCTGAGCTACCGAAACATTTCAGCGTTATTAATTATATAATAACGCTCTTAAATTGTAAAGCATTTATACTGATTTTCTTTGCTTTTTTTATGAAAACTAGTCTCTTTCTGCTAACATTTTAAAATAATCGATGTTTAATAGCTTTTTTTGCAGTTCTAGTTCACTAATTTTATCTTCTAGAGCAAGTTCTAATAATGCATAATTTGCTTGATTTCCTATATAATCCTCATTTATATAAAGATAATTTTCTCCATCAGTGATTGTGAGATCACTAAATAAGACATAATTGGTTATTCCAGCAAGTAAATCAGTCCCCATAAAGTACTTAAATTCTGAACTACTATCAATTAGATTTAATATTGTTGGAGCGATATCCATTGTGGAACCAGTATTAGCAATAATTTCCTTGTTCATGTTGGTAGCATAAATGAGTAATTGTTGGCGACTAATTTCATGAGATCCCTCTTCTATTCCAATATATGCCGAATAAGTTTCAGAATTCATCATATATGGATAATGATCAGGATAGATGACAAATAATGTGTTATCCAGTTGATTATTTTCTTCTAACTTCTGCATGATTAGACCAATTAGATTATCAAATTCAACTAATTTTTCCATATAGTTACGAATTTCAGGGTCTAGTTCGATATTAGGATAAGCTGCTTCAACACGATCATTATGAATATCAAACTCAGTTTGATTATATGCACCATGCATTGAATAGGTCAGCATATCAATATAAAAAGGCTCATTAAAATCAACAAATTCATCTAAGAAATACATCATTTGAGTATCAAAACGATCATTAAAATCATCATAACCTAGTTGAAATAAATCTTCTTGGAATTTCACGGTCTCGAACCCATATTGAGGCACAATGGTTTGTCTATTATAAAACCATTCATACCCACTATGGAAGTAATACGTATGATATCCGTCATTGTTTAATTGGTTTGCTAGGCTATAGGTAAATGAGTTTTCACTATACGCATCGCATATATTGTTACTCCAGTCATTGGTTGTGATAGCACTTTGCCCAACAATGCTCATATATTCACTATTACAAGTTGCACCTTGTTGAAAAACAGTTGTATAGAAATTACTAAAGCTGAATCCATTTTGCTGAATCATATAAAGATTTGGTGTTAAAGTTTCATCGATAAATCTTGTTTCTAATGTTTCAACTGTCATGGTGATTAAATTATATCCAGCATATATATCACTATACGCATTGGTCTCATGTGGCGTTTTTTCTTCAAAATAAGCATCTACCTTTGCATATAGTTCTTCTTTATCTAATTTAGGTCTAATGCGGGTAAAATCTAATATATGATAATTATAATAGCCATATTTTTCACTGAATTTACTACGATCATACATCGATTCAAACAAATACGCATCGCTTCTGTAATAATCCGATCTGGTTTCAAAATTATAATTCCCCCAAACCAAGAATAAAATGATTTGAACAAGAAATACACTTGATAAAATAGCAAAGTCACGAATATGAAAGACATCCTTTTCTTTATTTGATATAATTAAATATATTACAATTAGAATTAATGGTGTAATTAAGTAAGCAACCAGTGGTATCTGAATGTCATATTCTAACGTATTACCTTCTGCAAGCCATTGCAAGCCATTAAAACTACTTCTAGCACTAATTGTACCAAAATAATCATAGTAAACACTATCACCAATGGTGAAAACACTACAAATAACGATAACAACAATATAATATATTTTTTGAATGGTGACATTTTTGATGAAGAATGCAAAAATCCCAACCCAAAACATCATTAAAACAGCATCAAATAAGATACCGAAATTAAAAATACTGATTCCAACTGTTATGTTTAGAACCACGCGTAACATAATTAAGAATCCTATAACATAAACAAAACTATGATATCTTCTTTTTTTCATGTAATCACTTCTCCGCTTAGACTAAACATATTATATCATAATAGTATGATAAAGAAAACTTTTTTAAGGCCAATTTTCATCATCAAAACAAACTTCAACTACTGGTTGCTTGATTCTTTTTCCCCAGGTGATAGAATGAAGTTGTAAAGGAGGTAAAAGATGTTAAACCTAGAAATGATAGGCAACAAAATAGCCAAACACAGAAAAGAACAAAACATGACCCAATCTGAACTTGCTGATACCATATTTGTAACACATCAAGCAGTATCAAAATGGGAAAATGGGAAGAGTATTCCCAGTATCGAGATATTATATGAACTAACAAGACTATTTCAAATCAGCATTGATTACTTATTAGATGATGTCGAAATTAAACGCGACGATTACGCATCATTAATAGCAAATTATTCTAGAGAAACTGCAATCAACAAGTTCATCAAATCAGAAAATCCAACAGCTGATATCTCGAAAATCTTTTACTTGCTGACAAACACAGAACGAAAATTCATTCTCAATTTGTTGATTAGTAAAAAGTTGGTACTAGAAATCTCAGTTTTATGGAGCTATCTCAGTGACAATGAAAGAACCTATTTACTAGGAGCCATACTAACCAACAAAATAAACTTTAATCTTCAGGAAATATCAGCAAGATTATCTAATGATGAGTTTATGATGTGTCAATTACACAAAGATACTTACAAGTACCCGTTACGTTACATTCGCTTTTCCAATAAGGAGTGAAAAAAATGAAAAAAGCAATTAAGAACATTGAGTATAACGATTTTAAGAAAAATTGCCCGATCCAACCACATTTAGCTGGAATCGATAATTTTATACTCAGTCAATTCAATCTAAAACATAAAGAATAATAGGAGGAAAACATATGAAATATTCAACATTAATACCATTTTTAGCAAAAGAAGATTTAGCGGAGTTAGTAGAAAAAATTATTAGCGGAGAAGTAACGAATATTAAACTTGCAGTATTGTATCCATTTTTGGATGATGAATCATTAGGAAAAATCGTTGATTACCTGATCAAAGAAAAACGTAATAAAGATTTATATAGCGCAATGCCATTCATTAGTAAAGAAAAAGTAAATGATATTTACGATGCAGCAGCTCGCGGAGAAATGGAAGGATTTAAAACAGAAGCTTTGATTCCTTTTATGGGAAGAAGCCGCATTAAAGAAATCTTTGAAACGTTAGTGAAAGAAGCAAAAATTGATGATGCTTTTGCAGAAGAGAATGATGAAGATGATGAGGATGAAAAATAAAAAGTGAACGAAAGTTCACTTTTTTTCATATGAATAATGTAAAAATAATCTTTACAGCGAATGCAACA
>JAFGXW010000133.1 GCA_016936415.1 Bacilli bacterium
GCCGTATAACGGCAAATTGTATGAGTAGTGGCAGATTGCGTGGCACTTCCCTGTCAAACCGCTACGCAGTTTGAGCGGGCTACAAACCTTGATATTTAGTACTTTACCTGCCATTACTTATACAAAATGTTAGCGTTTCGTGCTTTATTTCCTGTCAGTCCATGCGTCGGCAAGGCAAGCTCTTTGGCTGGTTTTGGTCGCGTGACCGCTTGTGCGACCAGACAATGTGCTTGACTTTTTGGGGAGGCATCAAACTGTTTCATATTCTACATTCATTATATCTAATTTGTCTTTATCATCTTGATTAATCTCTGGAATACAAATTAACAACCTATCCATTGCCCTACTACAACCGACATAGTAAATCCGACAATCATCCTCAATTCCGTCAATATGATTTTGTCCATCAAGAATATAGTTCCTAAATTCATTAATAGTTTCGAAATGAACAAGAGTGTTTTCAAATTCAGTTCCTTTTGCACTATGAATTGTTCTTACTTGGTCATCAGATTTAGTGTCTACTTTTACATAAGGAAGAATTTCATTTAGGCTATGATTTTCATAAAATGTTTTGGCATTCCCTCGGCTTAAATTACTCCCAATATTAAAACTATATTCTGTTAATACTTCAGTTCTCAATTCTAAATAAAATTCTGCAATAGTTTTATTTCTATTTGCATCATTTTGTAATGAGTCGATTATTTTAATCGCCAGCCTTCTTAGACTTAGTTTTAAAACGGATGTGCCACTTGCTCTCCTTAAAGACTTATAAATTTCATTTAAAGCATTTTTCAAATCACCCTTTTTATGAAATTTAAAGCTCATTAACAAAGAATGTATAAACCTTACTCTTTGCGGATTTGTATCATTCGAATACAAGTCATTTAAGAGGTTTGTATTTGCTACACCTATTTGATTATTTATTTCAGAAACGGTAGTGTTTTTTCTAGTAAGAATATAAAGTGATGAATCAGGAAAATTTTGCTCATACCAAACTTTTGCATCCTGAATTGTCCCCACCAATACTTTAACCGCAATCCCATCAGACTGCCTCTGACCATATTCTTGATTGATATCGGGTCTAAGAAGATTTAGGAAATCAATAATACGTTTAGATGAACGATGATTATGATTCAATTTAAATTCAGAAATTTCATCTCTTTTAAAATCAATAAAATCAGTCCGTATAGCACCTGTAAACTTATATATAGATTGTGCTACATCCCCAACGATTCCTACTTTCGTGTGTTGTTCTGTAATCTTTTCAATAAGCCATGTTTGTATTTCGGTTGTGTCCTGAAACTCATCAATAAAAATATATGGGAACTTTGCCCTAATAAATTCTGCAACCCTTGGTGAACGAGACAAAATGAGATAAGAAAAATACAATACATCTTCATGATGCATTATTCCGTCTTTCCAGTATTTTGATTTATATACCCATAATTCACCATTTGACTTTGCAATCCTAGCACCACGATTTTGTCTAATAATTAAGTTTACTTCACCATTCTCAAACACATAATCAAGGCTTGATAATTCTGCAATTACTTTTGGTTTGTTTTGAGGCCAATTGTATGAATTATATCTTTTACCATTTAATTGTTCTATTGACCTTATCCACCTTCTAAATCTATCTCCGTGCACAATGTGCTCATCATGACCATCTAAATTAGATGTGTCAAATAATATTTCTCCATCGTTATTCTTTTCAATCAAATAGGAAAATGGCTTTACAATGTTACGATATAAAAAGCTATGGATTGTAGATATATCAAAACGACTTTTATCACACTTTAATCGGTTAAGTATTTCTTCTGCAGCGACATTTGTGTATGTAATGCAAGCTATCTTGCCTGTTTTGTTTAATCTGTCAGATTCACGAAGTACTCGTTCTAAGTGTGAAATTAACCATCTTGTCTTACCTGCACCAGGGCCTGCGAAAACTTTGAAATGAGTCTCAATATCAGTTAGGGTTGATATATGCGGTAACAAATTTATATCAGGCATCTTCCTTAATGATTTTGGTTAACGCATTAGCAATATACGATGGCACATTAAATTCAAGTTTTTCAGCACCTTCTTTAATAAAATTATCTCTTAGTTTTTGCTCGAAATAGAACGCATGTTGTCCTTTAGCATTAGATACGACTTTGTAGTAAATGGCTGCAATTAACGCCTTTTTCTTTTCTGTTACATCGCCCCATGTACATTTCGATATGCTATCTAGGATTCTGTTTTCAGTTAATTCTTCTATTTCAAGTTTTTCTTTATATTCTTCTATTATTTCATCCAAATCATCTCCATATTTTGAGATTATTGCAGTGTAATTTGCAGGAGTGTGTGCGCTATTTTGACTTGGAAAAGATTCTGTAATTAATAAAGGTGATGTAGGATTTTCCTTGCATAACTCATACTCCAAAGTTTTCCCTGTTCCATTTGGTGGATGAAATACAAAAATATTAGAATATTTATCTTCAAATCCTTCTTTTAAATCTGTAACATGCGTTGAGAGTGATTTACTATTCTCTGAACCATCTAACTCAAATGGTAATGCGGAAACCCATTTGTTACTTTTTTTAATTGTAGGGTCTGCATCCGTAATACAAACAACTTTTTTATTTATTGCATAAGGGCTATCTGTCTCATGATATGCATACAGTTTAAGAAAATGCTTAAATGTCCTACTGTCTACACTAATAATACCAACATGTTCATTTACAAGAGAGTCTTCAATTCCTAAGTATTGTGCAAAACTAGGAATCAATAATTGTTCTGCTAGTCCTTCTACAAATATAAGCCTGTCTGCAAAAAGCATATTAGATTTTGTAGCATCTAAAAACCGCTGAACATATATTTTCGAGTCCTTATCCTCTTTTGATTCAGAAAATACTTTACCAGGATAGCCAACAGCAGATTTTCCATTTATATCATCATATAAACAAACAATGCTTTCAAGATTTATAGCAGAAGTAATATGAGTGGAATGTGAAGTTATAAAGATTTGTCGAGCTTGCTCATTTGTGTTTAGGAATTTGAGGAATTTAGATTGCATTGAAGGATGTAAATGCGCTTCGGGTTCTTCTATTGCTAGAACCGGAAAAACTTTAGCGTTATCACCCATATAGTTAGATGATTCCATTTGCATTTTTGCAAGAATTAGAGCTATGAACAATAAGTTATTGTAACCTAATCCATTGTTTTTAATAGGAATTTTAAATCCATTTTTCTCAACTATTAACCTTAATGCAAATAGTAGCTCCTGCTCTGTTATTTCTGCATCAAAGTGCGGTTCACCACCTTTGTCTGCGCCTGTTTCATTTGAGTATTGAAGTATTTTCTTTCTATCAATACGTCTAATTAATAGCTCTAGTAATTCTTTTGATTTTTCACTAAATTCTTCTTCTCGTTGCTTTAATTCCGATATTTCTTTTGTGGTTAGGTTTTCAAATCCTTGTCCTTTGGTCAGGTCATAATCAAGAAAATAATTTAACACATCTCTAAGTAATGTGTTATTTCCATAAAACATCTGTCTTTCGGCATCTCTAATTGCATTAAGAAATTGAAAGTCAAACCTATCAAGATTTTCGGAATCCGCTTTTTCTTGTTTTGTAGGATTTCCGCCATAAATTCGAGAAACATATTTTTGAAGGAACTTCTTACTAATAAGCCTAAGACATTTCTCTTGGTCATAACCATTTTCATCTCTACATTCTGCAATTAGAGTTTTATATTCTTCGTGGTTCTTTGTTGGTAACTCAAAAACATATGTTAATTGCGCTGTATATTCAGGAGTTTCATTAATCAACCAGTCATAAACAACGTTTTTATCATCTTCTTTATCGTCATGTTCTTTGATTAAAACAGATATTTCTATAGAGGGCGGTTCTGCATAATCAAGATTAGATTTACAGAAATCATCTATTGAAGGTTTATCCTTTAAATTCCTATCTAACACTAACTGAAGTGCTTTTATTAGATTAGTCTTACCAGAATTATTGTGTCCAATTATTACATTTATTCCATGGTTAAATTCAATGAATAAATCCTTGAAATTTCTATAGTTCTTAATATTGATACCAGATATGTACATATTCTAATTATTTCCGTGTGAGGGCAAAAAAATAGCTCTTTTGCAAGCTGAAGTATCAGCCTGTGTGTTGGGGATTGCAAATGTGCTATTTGTGCTTTGGGTTTTCATCAGTTTATTCAATGGTACTTCGGTCTTTTTGCATGAACGCTAACGGAAAATTATAAGTTATGTGGCGGATTGCGAGCTGAATCTCTGTCCGGATACAGACAGAACCAACATGCGGAAAGCCGCAGTTGGCGTAGCACAGAAGCCGCCATAGAATTTATAAAATGTTAGCAGTTGGTTTTGTTTTTTAACTTCCATTATATAAAAGTCCTTTTACGTCAAATGACTCATGTTGTTTTACTCTTAGTTTTGCCCATCCAATTAATCCAAAGTCTGTACGAACCAAATAAATATTTGAGTCTTTACTAGAATTTGAATCTACGCAAACCAATACCTCAATTTTTCCATTTTTCGGGATTGTAGCTAGTTTCTTTTTTAGATCTATGTCACTATAAACAACTATAGGATTTAAAGCATAAGAGTCAAGATCGACAGAATAAAAAGGTTGCTTAATTTCAATAATCTCATTGTTGATAAGAGAGAATTTTTTTCTAGTCGGAAAATGAATGCTATAACTATTTATTGCATAGAAATTACCATTGCCAGGGACAATCAAACTTGCACCTGGAATTTGACCAATAATCCTATTTGGTGATTCTGCATCAAAAATTGTAAAACCAATAATTGGATAGTCAATTATTCCATGAGTTATAAAATAATATTTGTCGTTTTCAGTATTTATCTTTGTCTTAATAAGTTTTATACTATTATCCGAAACCTGATATTTATTTTCTACTGTATAATCAACAACAATATCCGATTTCTCATTATAAACAGTTGAAATACTTGAATTAAACTTTATGAAGTTTTTGTGATTCTGATGACTAATTGTCTCAAAAGATATTGAATCAAGATGCAAAAATGACTTAATAATCTGGTCTTGTCCAACCGCTGAGATTGGAATAAGCCATATCAATATTTGAAGTATTTTTCTCATTTGTGATGTCGTCTTTTAACTAACTGCTAACGTTGAGTGTAAGAATAGTAGCCGATTGCGGGCGAATTACTTATCAAACCGTTACTATTTTGAAGCGGGCTAAAACCGCCCAAATACGCACTTTCTCGGCTATTATTTTTACACATTGTTAGCCATAGTTGATATTTCATCATTTATTTTTACAATCTTTTCTATTAAGTAATCTGCAAACTGTTTGGTTATTTTAAGTTTATCCGCACCTCTCATTAAACTTCCATAACTATTTTTACCACTTGGAGTAATATTGAACAATCCATTATCCAACACTTCTTTCTTTAGATTTGAAATCGTAATGTTATATTGATTCCAGTCTTTACCGTAAAAAGGCGTTAGGTTTTCTCCAACTACATAATAAGGCCATCTGTCATTTGCAACACCTGTATTTCTTACTTCAGATGTTACTCTATAAATTGATAGTATATTTTTATGTCCAACTGCATATGCCACTAATATGTCCCCTTTCGTTACGCCACGAGGATTCTTATCAGAAAAATGTAAATCGCTATCAATCTCATCGAATTCCATATCCCAAGGAATCATATTATCACTCACTCCAATTGGTTTAAGCCAATAATTAACATTCGTATTAATATGTAATGGATTTGTCTTTATAGATAACTTACTACTCAAATCCAAATTATCTTTAGGCTGAGTCTCCGGCTTTGGTAAACTTTCTATTTGCTTTTCAAATTCAGAGACTTTAGTCAGTGTAATTGGTTCAAATATTACATTTCTATATAACTCGTTAACAATCGTACTTATATTTTCATTGTCATCTATTGATATTCCCCATTCATTATTTACTCTAAGTCCATTATTTGTAAAGTTTGCAGAAGTCACAATAGCATTTATGAATAAATCATTTTTCTGACTTATGTATAATTTACCATGCAATGAATTGTCTATCAATATTGTAATATCAATATTCTCAGTGCTTCCAAAATCGAATAATTGTCTAAAAAATTTCACTTTATTCCTTTGGTCATCATTTTTTGATTTCAAAGTCGTAATTAGTTTTAAACTTTTTAAATGCTTAAGTCTTTCAAATGGGAAAAAATCAAAGCTACTCGATAGAAATGGGCTCACAATAATAACTTTATCAGCACTCCCGAATGAATCAACCAATGCCTGTTTATGATTTAATCTCGTTCTATTGTTAATTATTTGCATGTCGGTTCTTCAATTATGGCTAACGTTTTGCGTGTAAGTTTAGACACGGATTTCGGGCTTCTTTCCTGTCGTGGTACGCCGCAGTTGGAGCGGGGTAGGGCGATGGA
>JAFGXW010000028.1 GCA_016936415.1 Bacilli bacterium
CAAGGAAATGTACAAACAGCTACAACAACAAATATCATTGATGAAATCAATGCTTTTAACTTAGATTCTGAAGATTATATATCATTAGCTCAAAATGATTTTAAGACATATATGCAAACTCTAACCATTGAACAGTTTACAAACCTAGGTTTAGGTGGAGATTTGGCAAAAAGGGAAGAATTAGAAGCTACCTATAATGTTGTCATAACTTTGGTAGAGATATACTCTGAAAACTATGCTCGACTATACGATTTCAGTTATACAGATGAAACAAGAACTAACTCAAGGGATTTCTTTGTTTATGTAAATCCTGATCCAGAAGGAACTGGAAACCTTGAAGATTTATTTGATGATCAATTTGATGATTTTTTCAATAATAGTGAAGAAATGGTAGTCTTTAGTTGTTCTGATAGCCCAGAAACTTGTCAAGATGAATTTGCAGACATTATTAATTTAGATGGGAATCATAAAGATGTTGCTCTAGATAGTGATATACTATTTACTGGAGACCCATTAATCGACTACAATTCTGTAAACGGAGTATTGTCGCTAAATGGCAACGCTTTATTAGTGGATGGCAACTTGACTTTTGATAACATTTCTTTGATTGAAGGTTCTCCGTACTATCAAGATTTTGGTGTTATATATATCAGTGGTAATTTATATATTGACCAATGGTTTGGATTTGAAATTAACAACACGCTTATCGTTGTAAAGGGTGAAGTATTTATCAATTTCGATGCTCCAGCAAAAAACAATAGAATTTTAGAGGGTAGTAATTTTACCATTCTTTCATTGACAGCAATCGACAATGTATCAAGTAGTGTTAGAATCGAAAATAATACGTTTTATACCTATATGGAAGAAGATGCTTTTTTCTACATTGGTGACTATAACTTTTCAACAACGTACGATAATATATCAGACCTTTTTAATGAGTATGGGATGACAATTCAAACTGATGCATTTAACTTTTACAACAATTAAAGAAGATTCAATATAACATGTTGAACATACATATTTATTGATAACAATCTTTTCGGGCACTTCTTGAAGTGCCTTTTTTATTTACCCACATTAGCTAAATTAAAAAAGGAAATACAAATGTGAATTTGCACTTCCTTTTTGTCTAACAATTTAATTTGCAATCTTATCTGAATATATAAAACTAATAGAATCAATTACATAGCCATCATATGAACCGTAACTATCATTTAAATTAATGGTAGCTTCAATTTGCAGAACATAATTACTACCGTCAGTTCCATTCACATAGAAGACATTTGCGTTACTACCAGAATTAAGAGCCTGCGATTGTATTAGCACTCCATCTAAGTATAAATTCACAAGTAATAAGCTGTTAATGACACCTGAAGAATCAGGTAATTCAACACCATTGACTTCATATGATATTGAGAACGAAGTTACAACAAGATTTGTGAATTCTAACGGTTGAATCTCTTTTGCAGCAGTATGGAAATCATATCTAGCAACTTCTCCGGTAACACCACTGTATGAACCTGTAACTATAATGTAATAGTCAAAATCAGACCATAAATTAAATAAATTAAGTGTAGTACCTGAAGAGATTGTATGAACACTTCCGACCAAATTATCCATTTCATCATACAATGCAACTTCTAAAACAGATGAATCAGATATATCAAACGTGTCATCAATTGAAGTTCTAAATGAGATAGATTCATCATTTTCTTGTACATTTGAAATGATAACAAGTGGGATAGTTGAAATGTTTGCTGTGGCCAATTCTTCTCCTAAAATTGGAGCTGTACCATCATTATAAGTATAATCAGCAATAATTCTAAGTTCGTATTCAACACCAAATTCAATATCAGCAAGTACAGTACCATCATTTCTACCTACAACCAAATCAATTTCAAATGAGGTAAGTTCACCATTTTTATAAAGAACTGCTTTTAGATTATCAATAATCGCATCATCATCATCAATGATTGTCGCATCAAATGTAATTGAATTATTATTTGATGTGACATTTTCTAACGTTGCTTCTGGTTCGATTTTAGTAGCTGGAATAGGCGTTGCGGATGAATCAAGCAATTGCCCAACTTTAATTGCTTCCCCATTATTCAAATCATAATCTGAATAAATATCAACTTTATAGCGAAGTCCAGATGTTAACCCAGTAATTTGCACAGTGTTTCCAAATTCATTTAATACCCAAGGTTCTCCAACAGGTACGTTATCATAAGTTAAGATAGCGACCAATGTACCTGTGATGATTGCATTATCAGGATCCAAAACATCATAATATACCATGACAGAATCCGTATCAACTTCTAAATCAGATATTACAACAGTCGGAATTATTCTTTCATTTGTAGTAATATCTTCAGAATTTATTTCCATTCCAATCAGCGTACCAGAACCATCATTAATATTGTAATCCGCACTAGCAACCAATCGATATTCTACACCTGATTTTAAGTTTTCAAAAATCACATTTGTTGTTCCAATTGGAACAATTTGACTTTCAACTAGAACTTCAGAATTTACAATTGGGTCGTATGTATAAATCGAGATTAATACCGTATTTTCAACAACAGTATTGTCACTGTCCATTACTCTAGTGTCAACTTCAATTGAATCAGAATGAACAACCACGTTATTAAACTCTACCACTGGCGCTTTTGGATTGTTAGTCACCAATACTGTCTTGAACATTGTTATATTTGATTTCAATCCAGTTCCGTCTTGCAAGTTATAGTTTCCAATGATTTTGACACTATAAACTTGTTGATACTGTATCAAATAATTAAAGATAAGCTGCGTTTCATCCTCATTAAACTGAATGGTTTGTACAGCGATATTATTTTCATATAATGTAGCAACGAGTGCGTTTTGAATGGTGCTACTTGGATCTGTTACATTAAAATTAACTGTAACATATCCTTGTTGTGCAACTACATTTGATACACTTAAAGTTGGAACTGTTTTTTCGGTAGTTGTAAAATTACCTCTATAAATTACTTGATCTGTTTTAATGGCACTACCATCGTTTAAATCATAAGAAGCTTCCACTTCTATACTAAAGTCAAATCCAGACAATAAATTATATAATTGGAAGTCTACTTTATATTCTTGAATAGCTGCGGTTTGCTTTAAAACACCATCAATATACAATTTAGCAACCAGTGTGCTTGGCAGAATGATCCCTTCTGGATCATTAATTTGGATATCAAATGATACTCGATCATCATCAATCTTCAAATTGATAACTTGTGGGGTTGGTACGACACTAACTGGTGTAATAAATGCGTAAGAGTATAGTACATTATTATATGTATCTCCAGAACCATCATTCAAGTTGTAACCACTTAATACTTTCACTACGTATTGTTGGTTACTAAGAAGATCTTTAAATGTTAATCCTGTCACTGTTCCTTGAATCGAAACCAATTCTTGCAATTGATTATCTTTATAAATTCCAACATAGATACTTCCTGGAATCGTGATCTGATACTCATCTGTATAAGAAACATTCAATACGATTTGATCACCCGATACAACTGCATTACTCACAATTGCAACCGGTGCAGCGTTTGCATAAGTTACGAATGTATCACTATATAATATTACGTGATTCTTTAATCCATTGCTATCATCTAAATCAAATGATGCTCTTACTTTTACCTCATATAACCCATCAGATGGTAAATTGGTAAATTCAGCAAATGTCTTTCCAGTTGTAATATTTACTGATTCAAGCAATTCTTCTTCTGCATACAGTTCTGCAACCAAAGAGTTTGCTTCAATTACATTATCAGTGTCTGTAATCGCAAAATCAACACGTATTGTTTCGTTTGAAACAACGTAGCTTTCACGTAAAACTGTTGGTGTGTTTTTATAAACATATACCTTAAATGTATTATTTGAATTCACTTCTACACTTTTGCTTAATGGTCCATCATCATAAACCACTTCATCAATGCTATATACTTTTTCTCCAAGTGTAGTTCCTGTATTCATATCAAACTTTACAAGTTGATTGGTAGAGTCTTCCGTAAATCTTGCTGAAAAATATTTATAACCATCAATGACGATTGATGAGATTGGGACATTAGAAGGATTGAGAATCGCAATCTCAACTCTAACAACATCATTTTTTGCTTTATAAAAAGTAGTTAGTTCCCCAGCTACTGCAGGCAACTCACCTTCTATCGTAACTCCAGTATAGACTGGAACTGTAATTTCTACATCATTGTTACACCCTGCTAAAGTGAGACTAATTAGTATTACCCCTAAAAATATCAAAATTTTTCTCATAGTGCATCCTCCATATCTCATAAAATATTTCTATTTCATTATTATTATCGGTATAAACTTTCTATTTTTTATTTTATCATATATTTGATTTGATAGCAATATTTAGTGCCCTTACAAGGCTTTTTTTTAGCTTTTCTTTGAATTTGCTCCTCTTTTGATTATCTTAATCCCATA
>JAFGXW010000134.1 GCA_016936415.1 Bacilli bacterium
AATGTTGTTTCAAACAACATTCTTTCGTTTCGTAAAGTTTCTTTTTGTAACCTATCTTCAGTGACATCTATCGCCACGCTCATCGCCATTTTATTGCCTTCAAATGTCTTTCCAATGTAGGTAGAATAAAAATCCCACAAGACATCTGAACCTTGTTTTGTATGAATTAAAAATTCACCATCATGTTGGCGTTTGTTTAATTTATATAAATCATCAATAAAATGAATTACTTCTTCTTGCTTCATCCCATATGCACGTTTTGTCCACTCGCTAATGGTTGGGATATCTTTGTGGGTGTACCCAGAAATATCTGCCCAGGCATCACTGATATTTAAGACTTTTCCATTATCAGCATGAATCATGATTGGTATAGGAGCTTCTTTAATTACTCTAGAGAAAACATTAGAAAGTTCATACAAATTTTCAGTCATTTGATGAGTTTTTGAACTATTTGTAAACAATGTTATAAAATGGTATTTTTCTAGTGAAAACGCATCTACTGTAAACCACGCATCGAGTGGAATAGAGAAACTCTCAAACTCTTTACTTGTTCCATTTAGAGCAATATCCCCATAAAAATTTATCCAATCAAATGTATCATTAACGATATTCGGGATCACTTCTAATACTGTCTTCCCAACAATATCTCGAGCAAATAATCCAGTATATTTCTCAAATGCGGAATTCACTTCAATGAATTTGTAATCAAATGGTACTCCCTCATTGTCCAATATAATTTCATGATATGCATATCCTATTTCTGAGTTAAATATGATATTCTTGTAAAAAAGATCGTCCATAGTTTTTCTCCTTGAAGATATATTTTTATTCAAGCATTCACAAATAAAACTAAGAAAATGATTTTATTATATATTAATAATTATAAGTTGATATGACTTGTAATTCAAGAAATATCGTATGCGCACGATTCTTGGAACTCATTTAATACATTTGCAAGTCAATCAGTCTGTACTTGAGGTTAAAAAAAAACACACAAAACCAAATCGGTTTTGTGTGTTTTAATCAAGTTATAATTATCGAATGTATTGAACATTATTTGTTGCATACAGTACAATTTCTTTTGAATAATCTTTTGAAGTTATCTGTTTCATTTGATACATGTCAGCATCGGCCTTTTGAATTAACTCGTATATGTTAATATTTTCATCATTTCCAAAAGCAATTCCGATTGATACAGATATTTTTTCTAAGATTAGTTGGTTGTCACAAAGTTGAAGAATCTGTTTTTTTATCTCCTCTAATGTGTGAGAATTGGTATCCTTTAAAATAATCATGAATTCATCTCCACCAATTCTAGCCATTTCCGAATTTTGATGTGAAGACATCACGGTTTTCATCTTATTTGCGAGTTGCTTCAATAGATAATCTCCACGTTCATGACCAAGATAATCATTGTTTGCTTTTAATCCATTTAAATCGAGAGAAAGAATTCCTACATTAGTTGTATCTTCATATTTTGATAATTTACTTTCGATATAATTACGATTATGAAGTCCAGTCATGTTGTCATAATTACTTAGTTTGTTTAAATCTCTCAGTAAAGAAAAAACTTGTGTCTCATCATACATTAAAATCATATAACCATATTCATTCATATGATTTAAAGAAAATCTTTTTTCACGAAGATGGTAATGATCTTTTCCTTCTTCATCTGTCAATTCATCGACTTCATAATTTTCATATACCACAATACTCTTTTTTAAGTCTTCTAACAAAAGATCAAAAGGTTTACCTTCATAACTCGTCGTATTAATATGATATTTTTCTTCTAGTAATTTTGAGATTTCAACCACTCTTTTATCGTAATCCGTTAGAATATACATTTCTCTCATATTCGAAAGAATTTCTCCACGACCAGATGTCTTTAAATTGAAAATCATATCTTTACGATAAATCACCTGATATAACATAAAGGTTACGATTACCAAAGAAATATATGTAAGATCAATATTCGATTGTAAAACGAGTAATTGTAATGTATTAAACGACAATACTAAAATGACACTATAAACCATAGTTTTAGATACGCTTTTATAATGTCTAATATTGCGTTTCGTTCTTAAAAAAGCAGTTAAATATATAATTGAAGAAAGTAATACTCCATATGTTAACAGTAAATGAACGATAAAGAACGTTCCTTTTGTTGCTGTATACAGATTATCAAAAGTAAGGACTTGCCCTGGCACCAATTCAACTAATAGTTGTGATTGGGCATTCGTGATGGCAATGACATATTCAATTAAAAAAACAATACCTAATATAATAATAAATGATTTCGGTAATTTTTTCTCTATGTAGTTATAAATGGTACAAAGCATGAACGACGACATTAAAAATTTTAATGGGTATCCTAACATATGTGCGTAGTAAACAATATTCATATTTGCGGAAATTCGTTCGATAAAAATCAATATTGTCCAGACGAAAGTAGCGTTCACCAAAAACTTTAAACAACGATATTTCATATCTTTTGAGGTATTAAATAAATGAATAACTGGGACCAAAGATAAAAATCCTACTCCAAGTAAAATCAATTCAAGCAATATATTCAAAATAATCTCTCCTTTCGGTATTTAACATTTTCATTCATAAATTTCATTCAGTGGACCTTGAATGATTTTTTCTACTTTTTCGGAAAGTTCTAGAGATTTCATTGTACTAATTTCATCAGCTGAAATTGCAGGATGAATTACAAGAGTTATTCTCCTTGGAAGTGGCCATATTGTCTTTGGATAGTTCTTTGGTTTTACAATAGAGATTGGTACGAGTGGTGCTTTACTTTTTAATGCGACTTTAAATGCACCCTGCTTAAATTCAAGCATTTTTCCAATTTCTTTCCCCCTTGTACCCTCAGGAAAAATTACCATCGTTGATCCACTCTTTACATTTTTAATAACATTGATGATCGATTCTGCTCCTTTACGATCATTGTTTCTATCAATCATGACACAACCAAGTTTTGGTGTCCATTTACCGACGAAAGGTAAATGTTCTACCATTTCTTTCGCTAGGAAAGCAACAGGATAATCATATAGTTTATACATTAATACAGAAATATCCATTAACGAAGTATGATTGGCATAAATACTAAAACCAGAATCTTTTGGCAAATTTTCTTTTCCCACTACTTTGATTCTCATGTTCGTTAAATGAACAGGAAAACTTACCATTTGTTTTGCGATTTTGTGTTTTAACATTGAATTTTGAGGTAGTTTCTTCGCAACCAGAACATAAAACAATTCAATGTAGAAACCAAGTACAAGCAACATCAGAATGGAACCAAGCAATAAACTAAGTAAAATGACCCCAATTTGATCAACTGCACCATCTGGTTTGAAATCAAATAAATAGATTCCTACTCCACTAAATACGATATTAAATAATAACAAAATGATTGTTAACATATTTTTCACCTATATGACTCTTTCTATACAAATTCAGGACAATTAATACACTTATACCATTATACTATTATTTTATAAATTATGTCATGTTTTTTCTTTTATTTTCAAAGTATCTATCTTCTGTAGTCACTTCATAATCGTTCCTTTTATTTATACTACTACCTTCTCTAATAGTACCATAATTACTTGGTTAATGGCCATACTTAACCATCATTTAGTCCAAAATACGTATATGACAAAAATAAATTAATTGTTTATTGTGCATTACACAGTAGTAGATTATGATTGAATTATAAACAACCATTCTATGGTATTGGAGGGCAACTATGTTTAAACAACAATTTATAAAAGACAAAAACTTTCTATTGTTATTTTTCGGAACTTTGGTTTCAGGTATTGGTAGTAGAATTTATGGATTTGGTATTTCCCTTTTCTTATTAGATTTAACAGGGCTGGCAACATCAATGGCAACTTACGTATCAATATGGACGTTTGTAATGTTTGCACTTTCCCCAATTGCAGCAACTTTTACTGATCGTTGGCAAAAAAAGGTAAAAGTTTTATATGTAACAGATTATGGTAGAGGAATTGTTTACCTAATTACAGGTGCTTGTGTATATTACTTTACAAGTATTGGTAACACCAATTTGGTACTTACAACAATATATGTATTGCTTGTCTTTATTGCTGTACAAACCGCCTTCTTCTCACCAGCAAGTTCAGCTTTGTTACCACAACTTGTTCATGAAGATGAACTGGTTTCTGCGAGCAGTTTGTTTCAGCTTACTAGAAGTATTCAAAATATCGCAGGATTAGCACTGGGTGCATTTTTGTATGCTAGTTTTGGCATTGTAATCTTGATTTTAATTAATGCTGTAAGTTTTATATTATCAGCTATCTCAGAAATGTTTATTAAGTTTGAAACTGCCAAAAATCAAGAAAGACTAAATCACTCTGCATATAAAGCTGAAGAGATTACATCAAAAAGCAAGACAAAACACTATCTTAGAAGAATATTTACTGATTTAAAAGAAGCAACCATTTATATTTTTAGAGATGCAAAACCAATTGCTGCAATTGTTTTCATTATCATAATCAGCTTAACATTAGTCGAACCTTATTTTACAGTTGGTGTTCCTTATATTATCAAAGAATACTTAACGTTTGAAAATTTTAGACCTGACTACATTTTAGCAACTACTGAGTCAGTTGTATCCATAGGTATGATTATCATGAGTCTTATTGTTGCAGCTTATTTAGGCGCAAAACTAAAGATTCACCAGCTGTTAAAAATAGCTGGGGTCATCTATATCCTTATCGTCGCAGTGTATTATACTGCCATTCGCTCCTTTGATTATAATTTGATTGAAGAAAACACATTTTTAGTATTATTCATTGGTACAAACTTTATCGCAGGGATGACGAGCGCATTAATCAATGCACCTTTGAATGCTTCGATTTCCAAGTTTGTAGATCCTAATAAAATTGGTAAAGTAGTCACTATGATGGATTCATTTGGGGGTATTTTAATGCCTTTTGCAATTTTACTATCTGGTCTGCTGATTGATACGGTATCAGTATATGTTGTCATGTACACCATGATTATAGGAATACTATTACTGTCACTTATTGTGTTTAAGAACAAACACATTAAGGAATTAAAATAGCGTTTACCTATATCATCTAGAAAACTCCAAGTTCAAGGATGAAAACAACTTTCTGGATGATGATTTGAATCTTCTTAAATTCGGTAGGACTTGGTCTTGTTTTAAGTAGGAAAGATACATTATTATACCAATTTAGTGTTCAATTCAAATACAAATTACAGTATTTTTTAACCAAAAAAACAGTCATGAACAACTTTACTTGTGCCCACATAAATTTCTACAAGAGAAATATAACATTCTACTATTAGCTATACCAATAGAAGAAATCGATATTAAAAGAGCTGATACCAATAT
>JAFGXW010000029.1 GCA_016936415.1 Bacilli bacterium
GTAATAGGATCCGTTGCCATAAAGACAGCACCAAATAGTAATCCACCACTGAGAACGTGTAACAACACAAATTCAATTCCTAGACCTTTCATGATGGCAACGGATGCAGCTAACAAAGCAACCGTTCCAACATATACAAGTGGAATACGAACTTCAAAACTTGTGCGTAATGCAAGATAAACTCCACCAAGAATAATTAATATGGCACTAACTTCTCCTAAGCTTCCAGGAATACCAATTCCAGTGAATAAATTCACGAGACTAAAATCTTGTAAAACTGCCCCAAAGTTAAATACATTATCGTTTAATACCCCTAGCGCAGTAGCACCTGCAACACTATCAACGTCATAACTTACCAATGTTCCGTAGCTTACCATTAAGAAGACACGACCAAGTGCTGCTGGATTAAAGATATTTTGTCCGAGTCCACCAAAGATTAATTTACCAAAGAAAACCCCAAATATAGCACCAATCGCAGCAATTACAAGCGGTGTATTATCTGGCAATGTTAAGGCATAAATTAACCCACTTGTCATAGCACTAAAATTATAAATACTAAAGCTTTTATTTTTCCAAGTAAATTTATCACCATCTAGTTTATCAACGATTTGATAATAAATGTACTCCGTAGCAAGCATTGCAACAATACTGACAAGAATAATCCATAAAGCATTAAGTCCAAACTTATATATTGCAAAGATTGTCACAGGCATTAAAGCAATGGTAACATCACGCATCATTCTCGTAACACTTGCTTGTGGTCTTCTTAAATACGGACTTGTTTTTCTAATTATGTTAGGTACGACTTTATCCATTATTCTCACCCAATCAACTGTTTGGCTTTACGAACATAATCTGTCACGTGAATTTTACTCGTACATACATAAGTACAAAGTCCACATTCAATACATTTGAAAGCTTCCAGCCCTTTCATTACTTCTTTATCATTTCGCTTCACTGCATTCATAATGGCAACCGGCTCAAGATGAGTCGGACAACTATATACACAACTACCACAACGAACACAAGGTTCTTCTTTATATTCAACATTTTTAAGTACAATAACTGAAGTTGTTGTTTTTGATACAATCACATCATCGGTTACGGTACTAACGCCCATCATCGGTCCACCCATAATGAAGATTACGTCTCCAACATTATCCTTATATCCATCACACAGTTCAATCAATTCTCTCACACTAGTTCCAACTCTTACACGAATGTTTTGCGGGAATTTAATAGCATCACCAGTCATGGTGAAATGTCTTTTGATTACTGGAGAATTGTGTTTGACAGCTTCATATACACCTACTGTAGTTGAAACATTAAAGCCAATTACTCCATATTTGGTTGGTAATTGTCCGTGAGGAACATCAATACCAAGTGCCCATCTAAAAACTTCAACTTCCCAACCTTGTGGGTAATGATTTCCTAATTTAGCAACTTTTACATCAAGGTCTGGAAATTTCACTTCCAACACTTGAGTTAAAACTTGATAAAGTGGGTCTTTTTCAGATTTAATGGCAATCAAACCTTTTTTAACACCCAGTGCTTGCATGATATATTGAAGTCCAGTGACAACTCTGACTGGATGTTCTAAAATCAAACGATAATCGCTACTTAGATATGGTTCACACTCAACAGCATTGATCACAACTGTATCTATTTTATCTTTCGTTGCAAGTTTGATATATGTAGGGAATCCACTTCCCCCAAGTCCTACGAGTGAATTTTTCTTTACAATTTCAACAAAATCATCTTGTGTAAGCTTCGCAATTTCTTCATCACTACGATCAAACAAGTCTTCATGCTTTGTATCTTTAAAATCATTATTGATTTCAATACAATCAACTTTTCTTCCTGTTCTATGAAGTTTTTTTGAAATTGGTCCGATTATTCCACTAACAGTCGAATGAATTGGTTGTTCAAAAAATCCTCCGTGTCTAACCCCAATGACTTGCCCTAATTTGACATATTCTCCTTCTTTAACCACCAAATCGTACGTTTTACATCTTCCATTTTGAAGATGGATAAATACTTTTTCAGGATCAACATATCGTACGGTAGGCAATACTTTTGTGAGGGCCTTATAGTCCCTTACTTTTCTTGATTTTTTAATCATAAACTCTCGCCCTCTTAATCTTCTAAAATTGTATTAATTATGGTTACAACTGCAGATTTTATTTCTTCATTTTTATCTTTTGATGCTACCAAACTTTCATCAAGTACACCAATATATATTTTCAATTTTGGTTCCGTACCACTAGGTCGTAAGACGAACCAAGAACCATCACTCAAGAAAAACTTTAATACGTTTGATACCGGCAATGTAATTTGTTCTATTTTTTTACCAATGTACCTGTTTCGAGTTTGATAATCTTCAATTTTCACAACATCTAATCCTGCTATACGACTAGGTTTGTTATTTCTAAAATGTGTCATAATCTCAGCAATTTTATTTGCTCCAGCAACACCTTCAAGTCCAATATTGACCAAATCTTCAATGTAATAGCCGTGTTCTTTATATAAGAACGTCAAATAATCATATAGAGTTTTCCCATTTAATTTGCCAAGGTTAGCTACCTCACTTAGCAATAACAATGCTTGAATTGAATCTTTATCACGCACGAAATCTTTGATTACATATCCATAACTTTCTTCATAACCAAACATAAACTCATAATCCGTATCTTCAATTAATTTTGCTTGTTCACCAATAAACTTGAATCCAGTTAATGTACTACCGACTTCCATTCCATAGCTTTTGGCAATCGCTGCACCAAATTCACTTGTTACAATGGTATTATATACCATACCTTTTTTCGGCAATGTATGTTGTTCTTTTCTTGTACGCAACAAATAATCAACTAAAATTGCGCCGGTCTGATTTCCAGTTAAAAAGACATACTCTCCATTATGTAAGCAAGCAACTCCTAGTCGATCCGCATCTGGATCAGTAGCAATCAAGATATCTGCACCAAATCTTTTCCCATATCTTAATGCATATTCAAATGCTTCTTTATTTTCTGGGTTTGGAGATTTCACAGTGCTAAAATAAGGATCCGCTACCATTTGTTCTATGACAGGGTAAACGTCATACCCATTTCTCGTCAGTGCACTAAATCCAATATCAGAACTTGTGCCATGCAAAGGAGTAAAAACGATTTTAATCTTTTTCTCTAAGTTTTTATTTAATTGAACGGTATCGACCATATCTAAATACGCTAAATCAATTTCTTTACCGATAATTTCAACAAATCCTTGTTTCACTGCTTCTTTGTAATCTAAATAATCGATTGCAAACACATCATCAACTTGTTCCACATATTCAATGACTTTATCAGCATATTGTGGAACCAATTGGCATCCATCTTCATCATAAATCTTATATCCATTATATTTTGGGGGGTTGTGTGAAGCGGTCACAACAATTCCGCCAATCGCATTCAAATGTCTCACTGCAAAACTTAGTTCTGGAGTAGGTCTTAAACTTTTAAAAATATACGTTTTAATTCCAAAAGAAGCAAGCACACATGCACTTTCTCTTGCAAACTCGATACTTTTATTTCGATTATCATAAGCGATAACGACGCCTCTTTTTACATCAGAACCATATTGTAAAGATAAGTATTTTCCAAAACCGTAATTTGCTTTACGAATGGTATACGTATTCATACGATTGATTCCTGCTCCAAGAATACCACGCATTCCACCAGTACCAAATTCAAGCGTTCGATAAAAAGCATCTTCTTTTTCAGCTTCGTTCATTGTTTTTAATTCCGCTAAAAGTCCACTATCTAAGTTTTTATAGTTCAGCCATTTTTCGTATTCTGCTTGATACATTTAGACCAACACCTTTCTCTAAAAAAATCCAATCCTTATTATATAATAAAAAGACTACTTTTACAATGCAAAATAGTCTTTTTATAATTTAAAAATCAAACAAATATTGTTGATAACTGATATCTTTTGATTCGCAAAGAGCTCTTATAAGAATTCTTCTCCTGGATGCCATCCACATGGAACCATTTTACCTTCAACTTCGTTTTGGAAAACTTCTAACGTACGTAATACTTCATCTACGTTTCTTCCGCCTTCTCCATGATTCACATGTGCAGCTTTCAATATACCATCAGGTGCAATGATAAATGTTCCACGCCATGCAATACCTCTTTCATCATCAAGTACACCATATGCTTCACTAACAACATGATTATTATCAGATGCATGAATATGTTTTAATCTTTCTAAATCTTTTCTTTCTTGCCAAGCTAAATGACTAAACACACTGTCTGTAGAAGTTGCAATCAACACTGCGTTCTTTTCCTCAAATTTCTCAGTTAATGCATTAAATCTTTTGATTTCAGTAGGACACACAAAAGTA
>JAFGXW010000030.1 GCA_016936415.1 Bacilli bacterium
ATCATGGGAGCGGCAGAAAAATATAAGAGTAGTGTAATGTTGACTCTTGGTACTGGCATTGGTGGTGGTGTTATTATCAACAATAAAATTGTAGATGGTGCACATGGTTCTGCGGGAGAAATTGGACATATGCTTGTGATGCACCAAGATGGAATTCCTTGTAAATGTGGGAAAAGTGGTTGTTTAGAAACCATCGCAAGTGCGACTGGAATAAAAAACCTTTATGAAAAGTATCACAAAGCAACCAATCAAAAAACAATGTTAGAAGACTTTTCATATCCAAGTGCAAAAATGATCTTTGATGCTGCGAAAAAAGGTGATGCGTTATCAATCAAAGTTGTTGATGAGGTTGCCTATTATCTTGGTTACGCATGTCATGTGATAAGCGTACTGAATAATCCTGAAATAATCATCATTGGTGGCGGTGTTTCCAAAGCGGGAGAATATCTAATTGATAAAGTAAGAGAACAATTTTTAAAAATTATATTCAAACCAGTAAGTAAAACAGTAATAGCGTTGGCTGAACTAGGGAACGATGCTGGAATCTATGGAGCAATGGGGATGGTGAAACAACGTGATTAAATCTTTGGTAAATGAGTTTACAGAGAACACTTATATCATTAATGAAAAGAGAGACGCGTTCATTATTGATCCTGGTTCAAAAATGGAAGAGATTCGTGAATATGTGAATGAAAAAAATCTCAATATCCTGGGAATTTTATTAACACACGGACATTTTGATCATATTGTTGCTGTCAATGATTTGGTGCAAGAATATGATGTAAATGTTTATATTCATGAGCAAGAAAGAGATTTTCTATTTGATCCGAACCTAAATCTTTCGTCAATGACCTATAAAAAATTCGTGATGAACAAAAAGAAAAATGTTGTGACTTTTGGCAAAAATCAAACATTTCAATTGGGACACGAAACCATCAAAGTGATTGAAACACCAGGACATACACGAGGTGGTGTATGTTATCAGTATAAGAGTGTTTTGTTTAGTGGTGATACATTATTTAAAAACAGCATTGGGAGAACTGATTTACCTACATCAAATCGTGCTGATTTGGAAAGAAGCATCCATACACTTGCCACTTCTTTGAAGGATAATACAATTGTTTATCCTGGTCATGGACACTTCACTACGATATTAAATGAAAAGTACGAAAATCCCTTTATTAAAAGATAAAACAACTCATTGAGTTGTTTTTTTACTTTTTTAGCACTCAACACTTGACACTGCTAAAAACGTATTGTATAATGTTGTTAGCAATCAAAAATATAGAGTGCTAATGGAGGTGAATCGATGCTTACGGCAAGACAAGAATTGATTCTAAAACTTATTGTTGAAGAATATATTAAAACAGCGGAACCTGTTGGATCAAGATCGTTATCTAAGTATCTAGATTTTTCACCAGCAACCATCCGAAATGAGATGGCTGACTTGGAAGAACTTGAATATTTGGAAAAGACGCATTCTTCTAGCGGAAGAATTCCTAGTGATTTAGGTTATCATTATTATATAGAAACCATCTTGACAGATAAAGATGGGTATTCAGCGAGTTTTAATATCATCGATGAGCTATTTAATAATAAAGAAATTGCACGTGAAGAAGCCATTAAACAAGCAATGACATTATTAAGTCAAATCACCAATTACACAACAATAGCGCTTGGGCCTACCGCATACGGTTCGAGGATTAAAAAAATTGAGTTAGTACCATTATATGATAATGTTTGTTTACTGATTATTATCACAAACTTAGGACATGTTGAAAATAAAAACATTTCAATTCCGCCAAATACCAATTTAGAGGAAATGAAACGTGTGATTGAGATATTCAATGACATTTTATATGATTGCCCATTGACAAAAGTAAGTGAAAAACTGCATTACGAGATTGATACTCAAAAAATTAAAGATATTCTTGTTTACAATAAAACAATTATTGATACGTTCTTACAAGCTTTTACAAAGTTCACACAAAGTGAATTTTATCTAGCTGGACAAAGCAATATGTTATATCAACCAGAATTTAATGACATTGATCGTGTTAGAGAACTTTTGAAGTTTTTTGAACGAAATGATATTTTTAAATTAGTGGAGGATACAAGTAAAACAGGATTATCTGTAAGAATTGGTAAAGAAAACGAAATGAATGCAATGCGCGATTGTACTGTAATAACGGTTCCTTATGAACTAGGAAAATCAGATAAAGGAACAATTGCCATAGTTGGGCCAACGAGAATGGAATATCAAAAGGTAATTCCATTGTTGAAATACTTGGCACAACATATGTCGAAATTATATAAGGAGTAAGTAGAATGTCAGACAAGAAGAAAAAGAAAAATGAAGAAGTAGAACCAGAAGTTGTTCAGGAAAATGATCCTTTGGCTGAACCCGTGAAAGAAGAAGACAAAGTCATCACCTGTGAAGACTTATTGTGTTCTTTAGAAGCAAAACATGCGGAACTAAAAAACACGATGTTAAAAGATCGTGCTGATTTAGAAAATACAAAGAAACGACTAGAAAAAGAACGAGTCACAGAGAGAAAATACGCTGCAATGAATGTTTGTAGAAACTTATTAACGCCACTTGATAATTTTGATTTGGCATTGAAACACACAGTGACTACCGCAGAAAATGAAGCAGTATTTCAAGGATTTAAAATGATTAAAGATCAGTTGATAAAAGCACTTGAAGATGAAGGTGTTAGTGAAATCGATGCACTCAACGAAGAGTACGATCCTAATTTCCATCAAGCAATTATGACTGAAAAAGTCGAAGACAAAGAATCCAATATTGTCCTCGAAGTATTACAAAAAGGATATTTATTTAAAGACAGAGTCATTAGACCTGCAATTGTAAAAATAAGCGAATAGGAGTGGAATAAAATGGGAAAAATTATAGGTATTGATTTAGGTACAACAAATTCATGTGTTGCAATTATGGAAGGTGGAGAAGCCAAAGTCATTGCAAATGCAGAAGGAATGAGAACTACACCATCTGTTGTAGCGTTCAAAGATGGTGAGATTCAAGTAGGAGAAGTCGCAAAAAGACAAGTTATTACAAATCCAAATACAGTTTCTTCAATTAAGAGAAAAATGGGTACAGCGCATAAAGAAAAAGTAAATGGAAAAGAATATACTCCACAAGAAATTTCAGCAATGATTCTTCAAAACTTAAAGAAAACAGCTGAAGATTATTTAGGGCAAAAAGTAACAGAAGCGGTTATCACAGTTCCTGCATACTTCAATGATGCAGAACGTCAAGCAACAAAAGATGCTGGAAAAATCGCAGGATTAGATGTAAAACGTATCATCAACGAACCAACTGCAGCTGCACTTGCTTATGGTATTGATAAAACAGACAAAGCACAAACTGTGTTGGTATATGACCTTGGTGGTGGAACATTCGACGTATCAATTCTTGAACTTGCAGAAGGTACTTTTGAAGTAATTTCTACATCTGGAGACAACCGTTTAGGTGGAGATGATTTTGACAAAAAAATCATGGACTATTTGGTTGAACAGTTTAAAAAAGATCAACTTGTTGATTTATCAAAAGATAAAATGGCTTTACAAAGATTAAAAGATGCTGCTGAAAAAGCAAAAAAAGATTTAAGTGGAATTACATCTACTCAAATTTCATTGCCATTCATTAGCGTTGGGCCAAGTGGACCAGTCCATTTAGAAATGGCTTTGACAAGAGCAAAATTTAACGAATTAACAAGCGACCTTGTGGAAAAAACATTAGGACCAGTTCGTAAAGCACTAAAAGATGCTTCAATGACTAAAAATGATATTCACCAAGTATTATTGGTTGGTGGATCAACTAGAATTCCTGCTGTTGTAGATGCTGTTAGAAACGAACTTAATAAAGAACCAAACAAAGGTGTTAACCCTGATGAAGTAGTCGCAATGGGTGCTGCAATTCAAGCTGGTGTACTTTCTGGTGATGTGAAAGATATCTTATTGTTAGATGTAACACCATTATCTCTTGGTATTGAAACACTTGGTGGCGTATTTACTAAATTAATTGAAAGAAATACGACTATCCCAACATCAAAATCTCAAATATTCTCAACTGCTGCTGATAATCAACCTGCTGTTGATTTGCATGTATTACAAGGTGAAAGACCTATGGCAAATCAAAACAAAACATTAGGACGTTTCCAACTTGGAGATATCCCACCAGCAAGAAGAGGAGTTCCTCAAATCGAAGTTTCATTTGATATTGATGCCAATGGAATCGTTAATGTAAAAGCAAAAGATTTGGGTACAGGAAAATCACAATCAATTACCATCCAAGGTGGATCAGGCTTAACAGATGCTGAAATTGATAGAATGGTAAAAGAAGCAGAAGAAAACGCTGAATCAGATCGTTTATTAAAAGAAGAAGCTGATCTTAGAAATGAAGCGGATCAATTAATCTTTGCTTCACAAAAAGCATTAACTGACTTGGGTGATCAAGTTACTAGTGATGAAAAAGCAGATACAGAAAGCAAAATAAAAGTATTACAAGAAGCTTTAAAAGGAAACGATATTGAAGCTATCAAACAAGCAAATGAAGAATTAAGTAAAGTAACGCAAGAATTAGCTGCGAAAGCATATCAAAAAGCACAAGAACAACAAGAAGCTGCTGGTGGAGCAACTGAAGAACCTGCAGACGACAATATTGTTGATGCTGATTACGAAGAAGTAGATTAAATTGTTTAGAATATGAAGCAGGAAACTGCTTCATATTACTATGAATGAGGTGTGATGATGGACAAAAGAGATTACTATGACGTCTTAGGAGTGGCAAAAGATGCTGGCGATGCCGACATCAAATCTGCCTATCGTAAGTTAGCAAAGAAATATCATCCCGATGTTTCTACTGAAAAAGATGCTGAAGCTAAGTTTAAAGAAGTACAAGAAGCATATGAAGTATTAAGTGATGGGACAAAACGTTCTCAATATGATCGTTTTGGACATCAAGCAAATAACGGACAAGGATTTAACGCTGGAGCTGGTGGATTTGATTTTGACATCAATGATATCTTTTCAAGCTTTTTTGGCGGTGGACAAACCCAAAGAGGAAACCAAAGTCGTGCTAGAAAAGGTGCTGATATTCAAAACCGTATGAGCGTACCTTTTGAAGAAGCAATATTTGGTGCAAAACATAAAATCAGAGTAACCGCTCATGAAGAATGCCATACTTGTCATGGAACGGGTGCTCACTCCAAAAATGATATTAAAACTTGTGAAAAATGTGGTGGAAAAGGTTCTGTCATTATGGAACAACAATCTATTTTTGGACGCACAAGAACACAAACAACCTGCCCGACATGTAATGGAACAGGAAAACGAATTACGAAAAAATGTACAACTTGTAATGGAGATGGTGTGGAATCACATAATCGTGAAATTGAAGTTTCGGTTCCACAAGGAATTGATACTGGACAACAAATCCGTTTAGAAGGATATGGTAACAAAGGTATTAATGGTGGACCAACTGGAGATTTATACATTTTGTTTGATGTAAAACCGCATCCGTTATATGAAAGACACGGAGATGATTTGGTTGTTGAAATCCCAATTACTTTTGTACAAGCAGCACTGGGAGATACCATCAAAGTACCTACTCCATATGGAGATGTAAAACTAAAAGTTCCTGAAGGAACACAAAGTAAAACAACCTTCCGTTTACGAGGAAAAGGTGCACCAAATGTTCGTACAAAACGACCAGGTGATGAACATGTAATTATCAATGTAGTTACACCAAATAAACTAACAAGAGCACAACAAAAGTTATTTGAACAACTAGGTAAAACAGATTTGACCAAAGATTCAACCATTTGGGAAAAATTTAAACGAGCTATTTCAAGATAAAAGGTTACTTTTGTAACCTTTTTTTGTTATCTCGTGATATAATGATGTCGGTGATAATATGCAACGATATTTTATAAATACAATTGATTTAACGAGTAAAACAGCTATTCTATCAGGAAATGATTTTCATCATTTAAAAAATGTGATGAGACACCGTATTGATGATAAAATTATTGTCTGTGATTTTGAGGGACATTGTTTTTTGAGTACGATTTCAGAATTTCAATCAAATTCTGCAGTTTGTCATGTGAAAGATGAAATCTCTTCTACCGAAATGAAGGTTTCCGTTGACATTGCACAAGGCTTAATCAGAAGAGAAAAATTTGAATATATGTTACAAAAAAGTAGTGAATTAGGTGCTAATAAAATTATTCCTACAATGATGAGAAATTCGATTGTCAAAGTAGAAGATAAAAAAAGTGATAACAAGATCACACGTTGGAACGCAATTACCAAAGAGGCATGTGAACAAAGTCATCGAAATCGACTATGCTTGGTAACTGATATTACTGACATGGCATCAATCTCTTATCACGATTATGATTTGGTTTTGGTATGTTATGAAGAAGAGAAACAATCAAAATCGCTTAAATCAATTTTAGAAACCAAACAATATCAAAACATTTTAGTGGTGATTGGTCCAGAAGGTGGTTTATCAAAGGACGAAATACAATCACTCACAAAAAAAGATCATGTTCATTTAGTAGGACTTGGACCACGTATCCTAAGAAGTGAGACTGCCTCTAGTTATGTGTTAAGTGTGATTAGTTATGTTACAGAAATGAGTGAGTAAAATGAAAATAGCTTTTAGTACGCTTGGTTGTAAGGTTAATACTTACGAAACTGAGAGTGTTTGGGAATTATTTAAGATGAATGGATATCAGCGTGTACCATTTAGTGCATACGCTGATGTATATATTATTAACACTTGTACCGTTACCAATTCAGGAGATGCGAAGAGTCGGAAAACAATAAGAAAAGCAGTGAAACGAAATCCAGAAGCAGTGGTATGTGTGATGGGCTGTTATTCTCAATTAGCGGCTGAAGAAGTTTCTAGTATTGATGGTGTTGATATTGTGATTGGTACAAAACATCGTGAACAGTTACTCGATTTAGTCAAAGAAGTACTTCGTGAAAGAACAAAAATCAATCAGGTTTCTGATATTTCAAGATATCGTGTTTTTGATGAAGTTCATGTGACAAGTTTTACAGAAAACACAAGAGCTTTCTTAAAAATACAAGATGGTTGTAATAACTTTTGTACCTATTGCATCATTCCTTTTGCGAGAGGACCAGTGCGATCTAGATCAAAAGAATCAATCATAGAAGAAGCAACAACATTGGTTCAAAATGGGTATCAAGAAATTGTGCTTACAGGTATTCATACCGGTGGGTATGGTCTTGATTTAAAAGAGTATTCTTTTGTTGATTTGTTGCATGATTTGAAGTGTATTCCAAATCTTCATCGTTTGAGAATCTCTTCGATTGAAGTCAATGAATTAACGAATGAAATCCTTCAAATGATTCGTGATAATGATGTATTTGCAAAACATCTTCATATTCCACTACAAAGCGGAAGTGAGCATGTTTTATCTGCGATGCACCGAAAATATGATAAAATATTCTTCCTTGAAAAATTACGTTATATTAGAGAATTAATGCCAGATATAGCGATCACTACAGATATCATAGTTGGATTCCCGGGAGAAACAGAAGAGATGTTTAATGAAATGGTTGACTTCATTAAAACTTGTAAGTTTAGTGAACTTCATGTGTTTCCTTATTCGAAAAGAAATGGTACCAAAGCAGCGGCTATGCCCAATCAAATCAATGGTATCGTGAAATCTTTTAGGGTAAATGAGTTGTTGGAACTGAATGAGAAAATGGCGAATGATTATATTGCTTTTTCTCAAAAAAAACAAATTAGTGTACTGTATGAAACTTCTGATGATTCATATACTTATGGACACTCAGACACATATATTTATATGAAAGTTCCAAAAGATGAATCCTTGCATAACAAGATTGTCGCTTCAAAAATCATTCGAGCAAAATATAAAGATACACTTGGTGAAATAATCAATTAAAAAACCCCGAATCAATTCGGGGTTTTACTTCACGTCATAGCCTATTAAAACTTCTTGTTCATTTAAATAAATATCATAATCTTGTTTTTCCAATAAAGCATCTGGGAGATTATGTAAGAATAAAATCATCTCGTTCAAGCACTCGTATTTATTTGTCGCATCAATTAAGTGTTTTAACCCTTTTGCCATATATATTTTTTTCAGAATCTTTTTTTCGTTTCGAATGATAATTACAATTCTTTTGTTATTACGCTTTAGTAGTTTACCATAAGAATATTTACGAATGACTGGTAATTCTTCTAGTTTATAATTAAAATATTTTCGGACCTGATTTTTGGCTCTTCTTTTTAATTTTTGAAATGAGTTTGTATTTTTCTTTCGTTTCTTTTGGATGTTTTCAACCAACAAGATTCCATTATATTTTTTTTTGCGCAATTTTTTTGATTTTTTGACATAACTTTGAGCAGCAACATATATTCTAGCCGTCTTATATGATCGGTATAGGATCATATACATAACAAATGAAGCAAGTGAAGCAAGAAGCAAATTATTCGCATACCATTCAATGATTGATTCTAACATTTTCATCACATCCTAGCTATTTTTATATGATAATAATACCATATTTTATATATATATTGTATATTTAAAATTAAATTGAATGAATTTGTTAAAAAACTTTACTTTTATGTTTTTATTTGATATTATATAAACGGTAAAATATAAGAACGAAAGGAGGGAAAACCACATGGCTAAAACGGAAGTAAGAAGCAACGAATCAATTGAAGATGCATTGAGAAGATTTAAACGCGATGTATCACGTTCAGGTACCCTTCAAGAAGTTCGCAAAAGAGAATTTTATGTTAAAAAAAGTGTATCAAGAAAAATCAAACAACAAGCGAACGCTAAAAAAGGAAATAAATAATTTTATAACGGTATGAAAATGCCGTTATTTTTTTCTCATTTGAACTTCATATGGTATAATATAGATAAGTTATTTGACAGGAGATTGATATTTTGGCTGATTTGACAAAATTAGAAATTAGGTTTCATAATTTAGATAGCTTTTTAATCGTCACAGGAGTGAATGATAAAAATATTAAGGTGCTGAATGCACTATATAATTTAGATATCTTTTCCAAAGGAGAAGATATTTATGTTACCGAAACAAATGAGAAAACAAAAAAAATGTTAGAAAATGTTTTTGATTGTTTGATTTTGATCGCAGAAAATAATGTGATTATATCGGAAAGAGATATTATATATATCGCAAAACTATCAGAAAAAATGAGCAAAGAAGAAATCTTAGATATTTATATTAATCGAGTATTTATTACCAAGACAATGTCTGGTAAACCAATATATGCTAAGACTTTAAACCAAAAGCATTATTTAAAAGCGATCAATCAAAATGATTTGGTGTTTGGGATAGGTCCTGCTGGAACTGGAAAAACATATGTTGCTGTTGTAAATGCGATTGCTAAATTAAAAGAAGGAGTTGTCAAAAAGATAATTTTGACAAGGCCAGCAGTTGAAGCGGGGGAAAATCTAGGGTTTTTACCAGGAGACTTAAAAGAAAAAGTAGATCCCTATTTAAGACCTTTATATGATGCCCTATTTGAAGTGATTGGGACCAAACAAGTAGAGGATTACATTGAAAAGGGAATTATTGAAATTGCACCTCTTGCATATATGAGGGGAAGAACATTAGAAAATGCATATGTTATTTTAGATGAGGCACAAAATACAACGATTAACCAGATGAAACTCTTTCTTACTCGACTTGGATTTAATTCAAAAATGGTTGTCACTGGTGATATCACGCAAATTGATTTGCCTAGAAAAATGGAAAGTGGGCTAGTTCACGCTGTCAATATTTTGAATCATGTCAGTGGGATTAAAATTATCCATTTTGAAAGAGTCGATGTGATTAGGCATCCACTTGTTCAAAAAGTATTGGCCAAATATGAAGAGTATGAAAATTAATATTATTAATCAGTTTGATCAAAAACAATATCAACATACAATTCAACTTGCATTGGATTGCGCAGAGAAAGTAATGCAATTACAAAACAAAACAATCAATATTATTTTAGTTGATAGTACGGATATTCATGCATTAAATAAAACATACCGTAATAAAGATTATGTAACTGATGTGTTAACGTTCCCTGATGGGTATTTGAATAATCTAGGTGATGTGTTTGTGTGTGTCCCAAAAGCACAATCTCAAGCATTAGAATATGGACATTCGTTTGAAAGAGAACTTGGGTTTTTAGTTGTTCATGGATTTCTTCATACACTTGGGTATGATCATGAAACGAGTGAAGAAGAGCTGATTATGAACAATCTACAAAATGAAATATTAGATAACGCGAAGTTATCGAGATAGGTGATGAATATGAAAGAATTATACGATGCAGCAAAATCGGTTTTACCAAACTCATATGCAAAATATTCACATTTTAAAGTAGCTGCTGCACTAAAACTGAAAAATGGTGAAGTAATTACTGGTATAAATGTTGAAAATGCATCATTTGGATTAACCAATTGTGCAGAGCGTACGGCTTTATTTACAGCGTATACAAAAGGATACCGTAAAGAGGATATTACGGAAATCCTGATTACGACAGAACAAGATGATTTCATTTCTCCATGTGGCGCATGTCGTCAAGTGATGAGTGAATTAATGCCAAGTGACGCGTTGGTCCACTTAGTGAATAATAAAGGAGAATCTAAAACAGTGAAGAATGCTGACTTATTACCTTTTGCCTTTACAGAGGATGATTTGTAATGTTTAAGTCAGGATTTGTTACAATTATTGGACGTCCTAATGTTGGAAAATCAACATTCCTCAATAAAGTTTTGGGGCAAAAAATTACAATCACATCAGATAAACCACAAACCACTCGAAATAATATTTCTGGAATTTTAACGACAGAAGATGCTCAAATTATTTTCATTGATACACCTGGGATTCATAAACCAAAGCATAAACTCGGTGAATTTATGACCAATGAAGCAGTTCATACGTTAAACACAGTTGATTTGGTCATTTTTATGATTGATGGTAATCAACAAATGGGTGGTGGTGATGAATATATCATTAACTTATTAAAAAACGTTCGTGTTCCAGCTTTTTTAATTGTGAATAAAGCGGACTTAACTACTGACATTGTTGCCTTGAAAGAAAGCATTGATCGTTATAAAAAATTATATAAATTTAAAGGTATTTTCTCGATAAGTGCACTTCGAGGAGATAATTTAGAGTTATTACTTGGTGATATCAAAAATGAACTAGAGGAAGGTCCGAAATATTATCCAGATGATCAAGTCACTGATCATCCTGAGAAATTCATTATTAGTGAATTGATTCGAGAAAAAGTCCTTCAATTGACAAAAGAGGAAGTGCCACATTCTGTCATGGTGACGATTGATTATATGCAGAATGATGACAAAAATCCAGAGTTGATTAATATTCATGCATCGGTCATCGTGGAACGTGATTCCCAAAAAGGAATCATCATTGGAAAAGGTGGCAGCATGATAAAAGAAATCGGTACATTGGCTAGAAAAGATATCTTATATTTGCTTGGCCAAAAAATATTTTTAGATTTACATTGTAAAGTAGAAAAAGATTGGCGAAACAAAGATTTTCATTTACGAAACTTTGGGTATCAAGAAGAAATAGGATAGGTGATATTATGGAGATGATTGACGCAATTGTCTTACGTTCCCTAGATTATAAAGATAATAGTAAAATCCTTTATTTGTATACAGCAAAAGGTTTGGTAAGTGTGATTGCACACGGTGTTAAAAAGATGAATAGTTCTCTTCGTGTGTTAAGTCAAACAGGTAATTATGTTCGAATAAGTTTTTCTAAGGGTGAGTTCCCTTCTTTGAAAGAAGGATTGCTTTTGAATGAGTTTTCTGCACTTCGAAATGATTTGTTTGCATATACATACTATACACATATATTAGAACTTGTGAATCACACCATTCCTGAAGATTCCAATCACCAAAAAATGTTTTTATTCTTACTAAAAATTACAAACAAATTGAATGAAGGAACTGACGCTGAAACTTTGTCATTCATCTTTGAACTAAAATTACTTTATTTTTTAGGGTATGGAATCAACCTAAAACAATGTAATATTTGTAACCGCAATGAAGATTTAGTGTTTAGTATTGAACACGGTGGTTTGGTTTGTAAAAGTCATTTAACAAGTCAACAACATAGTTATGAACAAGACATTATAGAAGTTATGTCAACTTTATATGGAATTGATTTAGATAGAGCACCAATCCCAATGTTAGAAAAGAATATGAAAGTAATCATTAGAAACATAATCGATATCATGTATCACGATTATCTCGGATTCAAGACAAAATCACGCAGTATTATTGAACAATTTCAAAAATACTAAAAAGAGTTTGTCTCTTTTTTTTGATAATGTGGTATAATATAGACTGCATATTTATGTCCAAATTTTGGCTAGGAGGAAGATTATGAGCACAGTAAAAATGGAAGATTTAGTAAACTACGCTAAAAACTATGGTTTTGTATTTCAAGGAAGTGAAATCTATGGTGGACTTGCGAATACATGGGATTACGGACCACTTGGTGTTGAATTAAAAAACAACCTAAAAAGAGCTTGGTGGAAAAAATTCATCCAAGAAAATAACTTGAATGTTGGGCTGGATAGTTCGATATTATTAAATCCCAAAACATGGGAAGCAAGTGGACATGTTGGTGGGTTTAGTGATCCATTAACCGATTGTAAAAGTTGTAATACACGTCATCGTGCAGATAAACTAATTGAAGAACACACACATAATACTGTGATCGCAGATGGTTGGTCTAACGAGAAAATGATGGAATATATTATGGAAAACAAGATTGTTTGTCCTGATTGTGGAGCGCTTGACTATACCGATATACGTCAGTTTAATATGATGTTTAAAACCAGCCAAGGTGTCGTAAGTGAAACAGATATTTACCTTAGACCTGAAACGGCACAAGGAATCTTTTTGAATTTTAAAAACATTCAACGTAGTTTACGTTTAAAAGTGCCTTTTGGAATTGGCCAAATTGGAAAATCATTTCGAAATGAAATTACACCTGGAAACTTTATTTTCAGAACGCGTGAATTTGAACAAATGGAATTAGAGTTTTTCTGCAAACCAGGGACAGAAATAGAGTGGTTTGATTATTGGCGTAAAACATCGAAAGAATTTTTACTTTCTTTGGGATTGAAAGAAGAATCAATTCGTTTACGTGATCACGAAAAAGAACAATTATCACATTACTCAAATGCTACAACTGATATTGAATTTTTATTCCCTTGGGGATTTGATGAATTATGGGGAATTGCTTCTCGTACTGATTTTGATTTAACACAACATCAAGAGCATTCGAAAGTAAATCTTCAATATTTAGATCCAGATACCAATGAAAAGTATTTACCATATGTGATTGAACCTTCGCTAGGAGTTGAACGTTTATTCCTTGCTGTATTGTCTGAAGCATATTGTTTAGAAGATTTGCCAGATGGTGAAAATCGTATTAATTTAAAACTTGCACCAAGCCTGGCACCATATAAAGTAGCTGTTTTACCATTGATTAAGAAATACCATAAGGATCTCTCTGAAGAATTATTACAATATCTAGGTAAGTTCTTCACCGTAAATTATGATGAATCAGGTAAAATTGGAAAAAGATATCGTCGTCAAGACGCAATTGGAACTCCTTTTGCAATTACAGTTGATGATGTGTCTCTACAAGAAAACAAATTCACAATAAGAGACAGAGACACCATGGAACAAATCGTTTTATCTAAAGAAGAAATCGTTCCATATTTAATGGAGAAATTATATTATTAGGTGATTAGATGGCTAGAATAAGTGAAGAAGTAATTAACGACATTCTACAAAAAACAGATATCGTTGATTTGATATCGACTCGAGTTGCTCTTTCAAAACAAGGAAAGAGTTATTTTGGGTTGTGTCCTTTTCACAATGAAAAAACGCCATCATTTTCAGTAGAACCCGAACGAAAAATATATAATTGTTTCTCCTGTGGTGAGAAGGGAAATGCCATAACATTTCTACAAAAAATGGATAACCTTTCATATATAGAAGCCATTGAGTCATTGGCTGAACATGCCAATATTTCAATTGATTTTAGTAGTTTTAAAAAAGAGAATCCGCATCAAAAGTTATTTGATATTAATCGTGATGCTGAGAATTTTTATAAATTATACTTGTCCAGCACCAAACAAGGTGTTCAAGCAAAAGAATATTTAAAAAATAGAGGGATTGAAGAAACGATTATTGATAAATTTAATCTTGGTCTAGCTCCCTCTGAATTCGATTTGCTTTATAAAACATTGACAGATAAAGGAATATTGGTTTCTGATTTACACGATCTAGGTTTGGTAAAACAAGGCAAAAACGAAAACTTTTATGATCTATTTAGAGATAGAATTATCTTTCCAATTCATGATGAATATGGCAATTGTGTTGGATTTTCAGGACGAACGTACTTAGAAAAAGATAACGAACAAGCAAAATACATCAATAGTCCTCAAACCGTGATTTTCACGAAAAGTAATATTTTATACAATTTTCATAGTGCACTTCAAGAAATCAAAAAATCAGACCGTGTGGTTCTATTTGAAGGTTATATGGATGTCATTGCTGCACATCGTTCAGGTGTTGTGGAAAGCGTGGCTTCGATGGGGACTTCTTTAACAACTGATCAAGTGCGTTTGATCAAAAAATATACCAAAAATGTGACCATCTGTTATGACGGTGATCCAGCAGGATTTGAAGCAACAGCACGCGCAATTAAATTGTTTGAACAAGAACACATGAAAATCAAAATAGTGTTGTTACCTGAAAAACTCGATCCTGATGATTACATTAAAAAGTACACACCAGATGCATTGAAAAACTATATCAATGAGAAGTGGGTAGACCATTTAGAATTTGCATATATTAAAAGTAATATGAACATTGATTTTACAAAAATGCTTGATATTGAACATTTTAAGAAAACAATTTTTGATTTGATCAAAAACACTTCTAATACAATCATAGAAAGTTATATTAAGCGTCTTTCAAATGATACAAAAGTATCGATAGAATCAATTAGACAAGACTTTAATCAATATACCAAGAGAAACATTCGCAACATCACAGAAACGCAAAAAAAGGCGTTACCAATTGATCATAAGTATTTGGTTGCCGAACGCAATATCATTAATTACTTTATGAAAGATATTAAGTATATTGCAAGTTTTAATAATGAGTTTGGAGATTTATTTTATATCAATCCAATTGCAAGAGATATTAGAATGGTAATCGAAGATCTGTATGCGAAAAACGAAGCTGAAACAGGAATTATGTCTGTCACAGAAGAACAAGTAATTGCTGCTTTAAACGATGAACAACTACATTTTTATCAAACAAAAGTAAAATATAAGATGGTTGAGTTATTGGATAAAGAGTTTAGTGATTTCTTTTCTGTGTTACAGCAGTATATAAATACACTAATGCAAAAAGATTTAGAAGAAAAGATTAAGAATGCACCAACTGTTGTTGAAAAGATTAAATTAGCAGAGTACAGAGATGTACATATTAAGGAGGTCAAACATGGAAAATGAAAAAATTATTCAAGAGCTAGTCGATATTAGTAAAGCAAAAGGCTATATCTCAGTAAAAGAAATCTTGAAATATGTAAGTGATGAAACCGATGAGTTTGATGAAGTAGTCGCTGAACTTGAAAAACGTCAAGTGGATGTTGTTAGTGAAGAAGAAATGGTTGGATATAATGTACCTAAATTCAGTTTAGACGATGATGACGACGACGATGATGATTTTGAACTAGAAGAAGAAATCGATCCAAGTATTATTTTAGATTTAGATTTTACAAGAGACATTGAGGAAGAGTTGCTTCATGATAAATCGTTTGAAAACCAAATTTCAATTAAGGTTGATGACCCTGTAAGAATGTATTTAAAAGAAATTGGACGTGTTGATTTACTAGAAGGAAATATGGAAGTAGATTTGGCGATTGATATCGCCAATGCCAAACTGGCCAAAGAACAATTTGAAGAAATGGTTGAAGCTGGAGAGGACATTGATCCTGATTATAAAAAAGAAGTAGAAGATATTATCTACTTAGGTGAACTTGCAAAGAATAAATTGGTCGAAGCTAACTTACGTTTGGTTGTATCAATTGCAAAACGCTACGTGGGTAGAGGAATGCAATTTCTTGATTTGATTCAAGAAGGAAATATGGGGCTAATGAAGGCAGTTGGAAAGTTTGACCACACAAAAGGATTTAAATTTTCTACTTACGCTACATGGTGGATTAGACAAGCCATCACGAGAGCAATTGCGGATCAAGCTAGAACCATTAGAATTCCAGTTCATATGGTTGAAACAATTAATAAATTGGTACGAACACAACGTCAATTAATTCAGGAATTAAAACGTGAACCACAACCTGAAGAAGTCGCAGAACGTATGGGAATTAGTGTTGAAAAAGTTCAAATTATACAAAAAGTAGCACAAGAACCAATCTCTTTAGAATCACCTGTTGGTGAGGAAGAAGATTCAAGTTTAGGGGATTTTATTCCAGATCCAGATACACTTACTCCTATGGAGTTTACGTCTAAAGAGATGCTTAAACGCGAACTTGATGCTGTACTTGAGACATTGACAGATCGTGAAGAAAAAGTACTTAGAATGCGTTTTGGATTACTGGATGGACGTAGCCGCACACTAGAAGAAGTTGGTCGTGAGTTTGGTGTTACCCGTGAACGTATTAGACAAATTGAAGCAAAAGCACTACGTAAATTAAGACATCCTTCTCGTTCAAAAAAACTAAAGGATTTTATGAGTGGCAAATAGAACACTTTCTAAACGCCTTTCCTGTTGTTTGAAGTATACAGAGGGGTTTAATAAATTGGCAGATATTGGTACTGACCATGCAATGTTGCCAATTCATGCAGTGTTAGAAGGATACGTGTCAAATGCGCTTGCAATAGACAACAAAGAAGGTCCATTTGTGATTGCCTATGGGAGTGTACTGAAACATCATTTGAGCGACAAAATTTCAGTTGTATTAAGTGATGGTTTAGAAAAAATAGATCAAGATGTTGATGTTGTCGTAATCAGTGGTATGGGTGGCGTACTCATCTCTGATATTTTAACTGCTCATCCAACTAGAAACGTAAAACGTTTTGTGCTACAACCTAATAATGAGGCAAACATTGTTCGTGAAACGATTACTAAAATTGGTTTTAGAATTGTTGATGAACTTGTAGTTCATGAAGGAAATAAATTTTACGATATTATGGTTGCAGAAATTGG
>JAFGXW010000135.1 GCA_016936415.1 Bacilli bacterium
AAATCTTGGATTTTTAATTGAATATCGTTTTTACGAAGATATCTATATCTATTTTTGGAACTTCTTTAAGAGCAGTCCTTATAATGGATTCATCATATTTGATACCCAATAGAGCTTTTTCAAGCTTGATTGTGCTTTCGTATGAATCAATTGTAATGTCTTTGATATATCCTTCTTTTATCAGTAACGTTACCATCATTCGATAATCATATTCTGCTTTCACTATGAATTCAGGAGATTCACCATAATTCCAATCCCATGACTTATACTTTTCTCTCATGAGAGACATTACTCTTGTTTGATCAATATAATCTAATTTATAGATGTGTTCCTCAGTCAAACCCTCTAACATGTGGTTTAAAAAAATCGTTTTGAATTCATTAATTGAAAATGATCGTTTTAAGTGTGGTTTGATATTAGTGGTTTGTTCCTCTGATTTTAAAAGACAGTGGTGTGATAATTCTAGATTGGTATCAAAGTATATTGTTCCATGATGTACGGATTTATTCTTGTGAAAGCTTTGATAATTTTCAGAAATCTTAAAACCATCCCAATAAAGATCACTTGTATCTTTGATTATTGTTTCAATTCCCAAATTCTTCAATAATTCAACTATAGGATCTAAAAATAAATCATAATGATTGAAGTTTTGTTTTGCGTTTCTAGTAATGAAAGAAAAATTAAGTGTGCCAAGATCGTGAAATACAGCATCCCCACTACTAATTCGACGTAAAACCGGAATATTCTTTTCTCTCACAAAAGGCGCATTTATATCGTTGTATGCATTTTGATTTCTTCCAACAACGACACAATCCGTACTCTGCCAAACCAATAGAAAATCATCATCAATCGTCAATTGCTTTAAAACATATTCTTCCAGAGCTAAATTATACAAAGGATCTGTTTTATCATTAATTATTGTCAGCATAATATGACTCCTTCCTTATCCAATATATTCTATCTTATTTTCAATTAAAAATCAAAGAATATCATACCAGAATAATTAGCACTCAATACTTGACAGTGCTAACAAATTGAGTTATAATAACAAACGGACAAAGAAAATACAGTAATTGGAGGAATAATTTATGGCAAAAACAAAACAATTTAAAACAGAGTCTAAAAGATTATTAGATTTGATGGTTAATTCAATTTATACGCACAAAGAAATCTTTTTACGTGAATTAATTAGCAACGCAAGTGATGCGATTGATAAAAGACATTATTTGGCGTTAACAAATGCTGATTTGATGACAGACTATAAAATTTATATTGAATTAGATGAAGAAAAACGTACCATTACAATTAAAGATAACGGTATCGGATTAACAGAGGAAGAACTCAACAATAATCTAGGGACTATCGCAAGAAGTGGATCAAAGGAATTCAAAGATAATATGGAAAATAGTGACCTAGAGATTATTGGACAATTCGGTGTTGGTTTTTATAGTGCATTTATGGTTTCAAAACAAGTAAAGGTTATTACTAGATCTGTCAATAGTGAAAAAGCATATGAATGGATAAGTGAAGGTACTAGTACGTATACAATCGGTGAAACAACAAAAGAAGAAGCGGGAACAACCATCATTTTATATTTGCGAGATAACAATGAAGAAACAGAAGAAAACTACGATGACTATTTAACAGAATACAAGATTAAGAATTTAGTGAAAAAGTATAGTGATTATGTACGATATCCAATTACTATGGATGTTACAAAATATGACTATCCTGAAGACGAAAAGAAAGATCCAATTGTATACAAAGAAATGGAAACATTAAATTCGATGGTGCCAATTTGGAAAAGAAATAAAGCAGAGATTACAGATGAAGAATTTTCAGAGTTTTATAAACATCAATTTAATGATTTTACAGAACCTTTAAAAGTCATTCATTCTAAAGTGGAAGGTGTTAGCACTTTTACTAGTTTACTGTTTATACCAAAAAAACCACCATTTGATTTATACTCTGAGAAATTTGAGAAAGGATTACAACTTTACAGCAAAGGCGTATTTATCATGGATAAAAACAAAGAACTAATTCCTGATTATTTCCGCTTTGTAAAAGGGTTGGTTGATTCAAGTGATTTGAGTTTGAATATTTCAAGAGAAATGCTTCAACACGATCGTCAGCTTAAAAAAATTGGGCAAACAATTGAAAAGAAAATTAAAACTGAATTAGAAAAAATGTTAAAGAATGATCGTGAAACATATATAGAGTTTTATCAAAATTACGGAATTAATCTGAAGTATGGTATTTATGATGGGTTTGGTGCACATAAAGAAGTACTAGAAGACTTAATCATGTTTAAAACCACAAAAAGCGATGAATTTAAAACATTAAAAGAGTATATAGAAACAAAGAAAGAAGACCAAAAATATATATACTATGCTTCTGGAAAATCGAAACAAACAATTTTAGCTTTACCACAAATGGATATGATTAAAGACAAAGATTTAGAAGTGCTATTATTTACCGATGATATAGATGAATTTATGGTAAATATCATTGGAAAATACGAAGATCTTGAATTTAAAAATATCGCACAAGGTGATTTGGATTTAATTGATGAAGATCAAGAACAAAAAGTAGAAAATTTAGAAAAAGAAAAAAGCTCTTTGTTAGAAGTTTTAAAAGAAGCACTTGGTGAAAAAGTAAGTGATGTTAAACTTTCTAAAAGGTTAAAAGATAGTCCTGTATGTCTCGTAAGTGGAGAAGGGCTATCAATGGAAATGGAAAAAGTGTTAAAATCAATGCCAACAAATCCAGATGTGAAGGCAACCAAGATTTTAGAAATCAATCCAAATCATCAATTGTTTGTAACACTAGAAAAAATATTTGAATCAAATCAAGATAAAGTAAAAGAGTATGCCAAAATTTTATATTCTCAAGCGTTATTAATTGAAGGACAACCACTAGAGAACCCTGTTGAATTTTCGAATTTAATGGTTCAATTAATGGTTGATGCGAATAAGTAAGATCCATTTTGAAAACTAAAAATAGACAATTCATGCTCATTTGAAGTGTGTAATTAACTAATAAATAAAAAGACATATCATCATTTTGATATGTCTTTTTTGATTATAATGTAGTAAACAATTAATTGAAAGTTATCGTTTCTTGTAGTATTCATCTAATAATCCTTCTTTTATAAATTCAATCATTGCATCTGTGGGGATTGGTGCAAACTGGATTCCACGATATAGTTCTAATTCTTTTAAAATTTGTGTA
>JAFGXW010000136.1 GCA_016936415.1 Bacilli bacterium
ACATTATGTAATCTTAATTCCATGTTGCCACCCTCTTTTCAAAATATTTTGTTAAGCGGATCAATGGTATGGTAATTAATAAATACATAATGAACATCACTAAATAACCTTCTACTACTGCATATGTATTTGATTGTGCGGTGGTAAGTTGATTGTATAGTTCTTTTACGCCAATAAAGTTTAACAAACTACTTCCTTTGACAATGAATGTCAAATTTCCAGCCAAAGGAGGAATTAGTATTTTTAATAGCTGTGGAATGATGATATATCGGTACTTTTGAAATGTTGTAAAGCCAAACACAGTCATTGCTTGATATTGAAGTTCATCAATTGACTCCATTGCTCCTTCAAATACATTTTTCATATAAGGAGCCATGTACATACTCAAACCAATTACACCAATGATAAAACGATTATCTAGATTTAACGGGACACCAATAAAGTAATAGATTACAATTAAAAATACAACAAGAGGAGAACCAAATATGACTTCATTAAATATATCTCCCAAATATTTAAAAACAAGGATTTTGCTATTGGTAAGCAAATAAAGACAAAAACCAAGTACAATACTAGCAACCAATGAGATAACACTGGCTATGATGGTAATAAACCAACCACGAATGATTATACTTCTCCAAGGCAAAAGTGAATCAAGTTGAAAATCTTCTCGACCTGGGTACATAAGTATAATAACGAAAATAAGCAGCCCAAAGATAAAGAGGGCTGCAATAAAACTTATTAACTTATGTATATTAGGCTTAGTCATAAATATAGAAATCCAAACCTTGACCTGGTAAATCTTCCGCGATAATATCGTCATATTTTTCACGTAACATGTCATAGACACCACTTGTTTCTAACCCTGCAATGAAGGCGTTCACCTCAGCAAGTAATTCTGTATTTCTTTTAGCGATTCCCATTCCAATTGGAGAAAGCATAATTGGACTCCACAAGATTTCTGTTGTGTCTGGATTTGCCGCTTGATATCCAGCTGCACTAGAAGCACTAATTATGAATGCATCTGCAGATCCACTAATGATTTCAAGTACAGCACTGTTTGCATCGTTTACCTCTAGAATAACAGGGTTTAATGCTTCGGCTTGTGGGATACTCAAACTAACAAAAGATTTTTGTCCAACAAATCTAACACCATCTATTCCAAATAAATCTTCCTTAGAAGAAATGGAATGACTTTCATTAAAATCTTTATTTAGGATTGTAATCAACGGAAAATAGAAGTATGGATCACTAAAATTAATTTTTTCAGCACGTTCATCTGTGATTGACATTGATCCAATAATTACATCAATCTCTCCTGTTTCAAGTGCAGTGATCAATGAACCAAACGGTACATCAACAATCTCTACCTCTCTTCCCAAGTATTCCCCAAGAGCATATGCAACATCAACACTAATTCCAGCAGGATTTCCCTCACTATCTATGGTTTCAAAAGGAGGCCATAATAACTCCATTCCAACTTTTAAAGTATTATCTTTTTTACAAGAACTTAATGCAACAACAAAAAGTACTACTGTAACCAACATGATTATTTTTTTCATTTTATCACTCCTTATAAAATATTATAGTTTGTACTTGAAAAGATTACAAATAATACACATATTTAAAAAAGACTAAACAATTTTTGTTTAGTCTTCTTTTACGTTATGATAAATTTCTTGAACGTCTTCTGATTCTTCTAACAAAGCCATCATTTTGTCAAACAATGCTTTATTTTCATCATCTAATTCAATAAAATCCAATGGATACCATCCGCTTTCAGCTTCAATAATTTCCACCGATTCATCTGCTTCTTTTAACACATCTTGAATTTTGTCAATGTCGAATCCATTGGCTTCAATCTCAACAATATCTTCTTCAAGTTCAACTTCAAGAACTTCCAAATCTGCCATAATAAGTGTTTCTAATACCGTTTCTTCATCCATCCCTTTTACTGAGATAAATGATAAATGACGATAACCGTGTTCTACGCTACCATTTACGCCCATTTTACATCCTACTTTTGTAAATGCATTACGGACTTCACTAACAGTACGATTAACATTATCAGTTAAGCAATCAATAATAATTCCTGTTCCTCCAGGACCAAATCCTTCATAGCGAACAGGGAAAAAATCTTCTCCCATCCCTTTGTCAGCTTTTTGGATGTTTCTCTTAATAACATCTGTAGGAACTTGAGCTCTTTTGGCTTTATCAATTAAGTGTTTCAAACTCAAATTTGCATCTGGATTTGAACCGCCAAGTTTTGCGCACATATAAATTTCTTTACCATAGCGGGAATACAATTTGGTTTTTACCAACATTGTTTTCGCCATCGATTCTTTTCTTACTTCAAATTTACGACCCATATTTTCACCTTTTTCTATTTTTCCATTCTAAATTATATAATAAGTCATTCAATTATTCAACAGGTTTTATCAATGAAGTAGAATCTGGATTTAAGTGAACTACTTTTTCTTTATATAAAGTACCCAAAGCGCGTTTAAATGCTGCCTTTGACATGGTGAAAATAGCTCTAATTTCTTCAGGTGTTGATTTGTCTGTTAGTGGGATAGAACCATTGTGCTTTTCTAGGTATTCTTTAATAACCAACGCATCTTTTCCGAGCATTAATTCTTTTTGTTCAATCAATGTTCCATTATATTGTTGTCCTATTTTTACTTGAATAATTTTTACATATGCTTTTTCACCAAGACGATATTGTTTTCGTACATTCTTAAAATAGACATAAATATAATGTCCTTCTTCTGTGCTAAATACTACTCCCTCTTCACCAATGAACACGCAGTATGCATTATAGCATTCTCCTTCAATCAATTCAGTGCTCGGTTTTAAATAATTCTTTATTTCGTGTCTAGGAATTATTTTCGCAGTGATTTGATGCTTTGATGCTTTCATTTTAACAAAGACTTTATCACCAACTTGTGGCCACTCGCTTTTCTTAAATGATAGATCATCTCGTGATAAAAGTAAGTCTTTAATCAATCCAACTTTTAAAAACGCGCCTAAATGTTCGTTGATGTCTACAACTTCAACGAACGCAGCTTTTTCAGTATCTACGTATGGTTCTTGCATTGTCGCAGTAATGCGTTTTTGATTGTCAAAATATAAAAAGACACGAACGATGTCTCCTTCTTTTATTTCACCGTTTGCTTGTTTCTTGTGAAGAAAAACTTCATGGCCATCTCCATCTAAAATATATGCCAAATCACTTTCTCTAAGTACTTTCAATTCATTATAATTACCCATTGCTAGTGCCATGTGTATCACCTCATTTATATTATACCAAATTATTACATTTTGTTATAGTAATATAATTTATGGATTGAATTATATTTGATTTTCATGATTTCTTTGTATAATAGAAGATAGGATGTGATAGCGTGAAAAAGTATTTTGATTTCTTACTTATTTATTCTATAGGTGGATTCCTATTAGAAAGAATTATAAACTTAGTATTTTACGGAAAGTACTTTGATAATAGTGTTTTAATCGGTCCATATCAACCTTTATATGGAAGTGGGATACTAATGGCGATCATCATCAAGGACCTTATTATTGATCCAAAAATTTCAAATAAAATTAAGAATTCAGTTTTACTTCTCATTACAGCAATTATCACTACTGCTATTGCAGAAGCAGTTACTGGATATGGATATGCGTATTTATACAATGCCATGTTATGGGACTATCGAGAATTTTTCCCTTGTGCTTATCCATATGTTTGTATCATTCCCACAACTTTGTTTGGTATCTTTTCGTTTTTAGCAATCAAATATTTTCATCCCTTCATCGAATCTTTCGAGAAAATTATACCCACATATATATCATTTATTGCATTTGTAATTTTTATTCTTGATATCATCTCTACTTTTTTCATCCTTTCATGAGATTATTTTGGGAACTCGAAAAGAATACAAATTCATTTGGAAAATTTAAATCACTATTTGGAGGCTGAAATGCCTTCTTTGTATGTTATAATAAATCAGGTGATATAATGAGAATAATTGTTGATGCTGATGCATGTCCAGTCAAAGAAATAATCCTGAAAGTAGCTAAAAAACATTCACTTGAAGTCAAAATGTTTTTTGACAATTCTCATTTATATGAGGATGGCTATAGTGAGGTTTTTATTCTCGACAAAGGACCAGATAGCGTTGATTATTTCTTAATTAACAAAACATTACCTGGTGATATTGTCGTAACACAAGATTATGGAGTTGCTTCTATGGCACTTGCGAAAAAGGCATATGCAATCAATAATCATGGTTTGATTTTCAACAAAGACAATATCTTAGAGTTACTTAGTCAAAGAGCATATAATCAAAAAGTACGCAGACATAAAAATTTGAAAGGACCCAAAAAAAGACAAGCAAGTGATAATGAAAAATTCGAGGCAAGTTTAATTTTATTAATTCACAATAAATAGTTGCTTTTTCAATTTTTATTTGTTACAATATTAACGCTTGTATAAACGGAGGTGACATAAATGGCTAATATCAAAGGACAAATGAAAAGAAACTTACAAAACGAAAAAAGACGTCTTGCAAATGCTTCTTTCAACTCAAGTCTTAAAAGTGCAGTAAAAGCTGTCGAAACTTTAGTTGCAAATAATGAAAAAGAACAAGCTATCAATGCTTTATCACTTGCAAACAAAAAGTTAGATAAATCAATCACAAAAGGTTTTCATCAAAAGAATTATGTCGCTAGACAAAAATCAAGACTTTCTAAATTAGTAAATAGTTTATAATCAAAGAAGACACAAAACGTGTTTTCTTTTTTTATCTTTGAAAACATTTTCACAAAAAAGATTGTTGTATTAACTTTTCATATGTGTTTTAATTGTCTCAACCAATGAAAAAGAGTAGTAAACGATCATTTGTTTTGCAGAGATCTACTGGGTGGTGAAAAGTAGAAAACAATTTTTGTTGAACGTGCTTTGGAGGTTAATTATCGAAATTTTTGAGGTAATTACGTATTCCTGCGTTAAAGGATAGAGTGCTTAGTGATTATCACTAAGAATTTAGGTGGTACCGCGATTATGTCGTCCTTTGTTTTTAAGGACGATTTTTTTATACCCTTAGGAGGTGTCTTATGTTAACTATATTTAATTTTCATGCAATTTCAGAGTGGATTCCGTATATTTCCAAAGGCGTTGGATACACATTATTAATTGCACTACTAGCGTCAATATTCGGTGTTGTTCTCGGTATAATTCTCACATTAATGTCAAGGCATAAAATTCTAAAGAAGTTTTCTTACTTCTATATTGATATATTCCGGGGTACTCCAGTGATTCTTCAACTATCAATGGTCTATTTTGCTTTTCCAACACTGATCAATTCAATTCTGAGAGATGTCTTTTTTCTAGATGTAACATTTATGCTGAGTGCTTTTTTAGCAGCTATCATTACATTTAGTTTAAATTCTGGTGCATACATTTCTGAAATTATTCGTTCAGGAATCAACAGTGTTGATAAGGGCGAGATTGAAGCTGCAAGAGCACTTGGTGTCAGTAATTTTCATATTTACAAAGATATCATTTTACCCATTGCCTTTAAAAACTCTTTTCCTGCGTTGATGAATGAATTCATTACTTTAGTAAAAGAATCATCCATTGTTTCTGTGATCGGTTTACAAGATTTGATGCGTCGTTCACAAATTGTGACTTCTCAAACTTACATGTATTTTGAACCACTGATTATTGTTGGAATCATCTATTATGTTGTTGTAAAGATTTTAACCCTTCTAAGTCGTCAAATCGAAAGTAGGTTGCAGTATGATTAAAGTAAAACAGTTAAATAAATATTTCGGAGATCTTCATGTTTTGAAAAATATAAACTTTTCATTTCAAGAAGGTAAGACAACCGTTATTTTAGGAAGCAGTGGGAGTGGAAAAAGCACACTTCTAAGATGCATCAATATGCTTGAAACACCAACAGATGGTTCTATTTATTATCGAAACGAAATCATTGATCCTGTTAAAAACATCAAATTAATTCGGCAAAAAATAGGTATGGTATTTCAATCTTTCAATTTGTTTTCAAATATGACGGTAATTGAAAATGTTACATATGCATTAAAAGTCGTAAAAAAGATGCCAAATGAAGAAGCAATTAATACCGCTTTGGTTTTACTCAAAAGAGTCGGAATTTCTGACAAAAAAGATGCCTATCCTTCGAAATTAAGTGGAGGGCAAAAACAAAGAGTAGCCATTGCAAGGGCACTTGCAATGAATCCCGAGGTTATCTTATTCGATGAACCAACAAGTGCCTTGGATCCTGAAATGGTAAGTGAAGTATTAGAAGTCATGAAAACATTGACTCATACAGGTCTTACCAATATCATTGTTTCACATGAAATGGGCTTTGCAAAAGAGGTCGCTGATTACATTATCTATATGGATGATGGAATGATCATTGAAGAAGGTCCAAAAGAGGATTTCTTCAAAAAACCAAAAACAAAAAGAGCTCAAGATTTCTTACAAAAAATACTCTAAAGGAGAAAATTAAAATGAAAAAATTTATATTATTACTAATGACTTTCGGTATCACAGTTTCCCTTTCAGCATGTCTTTCAAAAACCGACACAATTACGGTATTAACTTCAAGTGGTTATGAACCGTATGAAATTGTAGGAACTGATGGCAAACTAACTGGATTTGATATTGAACTTATGGAAGCTTTGGCCGCAGAGGTTGGAGTTGAAATCGAATGGAAAGATGTTGACTTTGATGGAATCATTGCATCATTGCAATCTGGACAAGCTGAGATTGCGATTGCTGGTATTTCACCTACAGAAGATAGAGCATTAATCGTTGATTTCAGTGATGTGTATTATAATAGTGAAGCTGGATTAACAAACTATTTGGTGTTCTCTGCTGAGAGTTCCATTACTTCTCTTGAAGATTTAAATGGATTGATCGTTGGAGCACAACTTGGAACTGTACAAGCTGGAATTATCGAAGAAATGAGTGCAATTTATAATTTTACGGTTGATTACAGAAATACCAACACACAAATTATCGAAGAAATAAATGCTGGAAGAATTGATGTATTGGTTGTTGAAAACCTTGTCGCAACTTCAATTTTAGAAGCAAATACTTCCTTACAAAAACTACTTCTTGATTATTCAACTGATTCACTAACAGGAAACGCAATTGCTTTTACAAAAGGTAGCGAATATGTAGAACAGTTTAATACTGCATTAGAGACACTAATTGCTAATGGAACCATTCAAGATTTGGTAGACAAATGGTTTAAATAAAAAAAAGGAGCTATTGCTCCTTTTTAAGTACCTAAGATAAATAATTCAAGTCCAATCTTTTTATCAATTTGTCCTGTTTTAATTTGGTAATCTATTTCTTCTAATCTACGCAAATGTTTTTTTACAGTTCCCATATTAACACTTTGGGCATTCTTAATCATATAATAAGCTCTACCACTAGAAGTGTGATAATAATTTGCTATATCTGTTTTATCTTTTCCATCCTTAATCAATAATTTAACATACAATATTTCACGGTACTTATTGACTAAAATGCCTAAGATTCTTAATGGGTCTTCACTATGTTGAACCAAATCGTTATAAATTTCTAACGCTTTACTTCGATTACTATCTAAAATATTATTCGTTATTTCATAGACATTATCTTCAACATTTTTTGTGATAACTCTTTTTATAGTATCAAGATTCACAAAGTCTAAATCCTCTGCGTATAATAACAGTTTTTTCATCTCTGATACTGCAACTTCTGTATCATGCTCCACTCTTCTCAAAAATTCATCGAGTGCTTCTCTTTCAATCTTGATGTTTTCCTTACCAAGTTGACGTCGGATCCAACTAGCTAAATCGACTTGATTCATTGGAACACATTCTGAAATTTCTGCTTTGTTTCTAAGTACTTTGGTAATGGCTTTTCTTTCATCAAGTTTTCCGTATGGAGCATTTAAAATTAATATTGTTTCTTCTACTGGGTTTTCAATATAATTTGAAAGAGCATCTAGGTCATGATTGATTTCTTTCTTTATTTTTTCACCAGTCAAAAAATAACAGTTTTTGATAATAATTATTTTCATTGGAGACATGAAAGGTATGGTTTGAGCATCACTTAATGCATTGCTAATATTGGTTTCTTCAGCATCATAAATCGTGACGTTGAAATCATCAACCTCATATTTAGTAATAATTTGAAATGTTTTACTTCTGATTAAATAGGAATCAGATCCATAAAATAAATATACTCTTTTTTCCACCATAACACCTCTCACATAATTATAACATATTTCAGGTTGGACTGTGCACCTTTTTATGCAGTTTTCCAAAGAAATATCGATGAATTATCGTACCATCTTTATCCGTCCTATTGATATCAATCCCCAGTTCTTGATACCTATTTACAATTTCAGAAGATGGATGGTTAAATTTATTATTGCGATCGACAATAATAACGGCTGTTTGTGGATTGATACTTTTTAAAAACTGTAAGGAACTTGATGTATTACTACCATGATGCCCAACTTTCAAAACATCTACTTGAATTTCGTACTTATTAATAAACTCTGTTTCTTTCTTTATTTCTGAATCCCCAACAAAAAGGTAATGCTGCTTTGCTATAAAAATACTCATAATCATGCTGTTTTCGTTTTCATTCTCATCATTATACACTAATCCATAAACAAAGACGTCAATATTTCCACAATGAATCATTTTGTTTTCATATTCATGAGCATTGTATCTTGATATAACTTTTCCAACATTAAATTCTGCTAATATATCATTTAATTCTCCATAATGGTCTGAATGAAAATGACTAACAAAGACATAATCTAATTTTGAAATGCCTTGGCTTTTGATGTACTTAATAACACTGTTGTATTCATCAGATTCTCCTGTATCAATTAACATATTACATTGATTAAAACGATCACGAATCAATGTAGAATCACCTTCAACATCTATAAAAGCGACAGACTGATATGGATTTATCCAAGAAATAAAATTTCCGAAAGTTAAAACCAATAACAAAAGAATACCATAACGCAAAACAGATTTTCTTTGTTCAATCCTTGATAGAATCATTAATAAAAAGTAATAATATGAAATCACAAGTATTGGATTTCTTAAAGTCATTTCAATCGTAAAAAAATCTATTTTTTCACAAAATAACACGATTTTCTCAAATAAACGAATGGATACAAAATAAAACTTATCTAAGACTGGAAATAAGAAAGTGAGATAAGAAAGTGGCAAAATCAAATATGTTACCAACAATAAAAAATATACATTGTATCCAAGTGATAATAGATTAATTTGATCGTTTATATTTACAATGATTGGTAAAGAGACAAAAAACGACAAACAAGAGAGCCCAAATATTTGCTTCATTTTACCTGAAAAGTTCAATAATTCATGCCCTGTAATAATTGAAAAAGTGATTAAAAAGCTTAAAATAAATCCAATATGATAATAGTAATAAGGCCTTTGAATCATTAATAAGAAAAAGACAATTGATAATACATCAAGCGTCGATAATTGTAACTTCAGTTTCTTATTTATCATCAAAAGAAAATACATTAATGCAGCCCTTGTGATAGATGGGGCAAATGCAGTTATGATCAAATAGACTACAAGTACAGCAACAATAAATCGTTCCCTGCCTTTTTTTGTTACATACATATGTGTTAGTACTTTTTGTATCACAAAAACAATTAAAGTGATATGCAGACCACTCACTGCAAATAAATGACTAATACCTATATTGTTAATTCTCATTTTTATATTTTGATCTATATCTGATTGGTCCGCCAACAAAAATGTTTTTATATACGCTTTGGAGCGAGGGCATTTTTCTTCGATATATTGATTCAAATAAAACGGTAAAAGGTATATAGAATATTTCGAGGAAATCAACTTGAAGTCATCGCTAAACATCGTGGTTTTTACATTTTTCGATAATAAATAGTTTTTGTAACTAAAGCCATAAGGAATTGTTTCATGATTTGGTGTTTCCAAAACACCCGAAACCCGATAGACTTCTCCTGGTTTTACCTCAATGTTTTCATCAAAGTAAACCAATAAATAATGGTTTTTTGATTTCCCGATAAATGACGTATATTCTTCGTTTTTTATATTATTAATCACTTTGATTTCATACGATGAATCTTGTGATATCTCCGTAGTATCAAACAAATACAATCTTAGAAAGTAAAGGATACAAGCAAATACCATAATATATACCAAATCTTTATGATTCGCAAATATATAGTATCCATAAATAATAATAAGTGGTGAATAATACATGTTTATTTTTATAAGAAAATATAGCGCAAATCCAAAAGCAATATAAATAATGCGATGTCTAGACTGTAATAAGATTACGGATTTCACTCAGAGTCCCTTCTCCAATACCTGGCACATTTAATAAATCTTCTATTGAAGTAAACGCACCGTTTTCCAGACGATAACTTATGATACTTTGAGCAGTCGTTGGTCCAATACCTGGAAGGGTATCCAATAAGTCAAGTGAAGCAGTGTTTATATTTATAAGTCCATTACCCAACTCATTATTTTCGGTAATTATCGGATAATCGTCACTGATATTTGGTATGTATATTACTTGTTCATCCGATAATTGCAGTGCAAAATTTACTGCTAGTTCATCCGCTTCACTTGTCACCCCTCCTGCGAGTGAGACAACTTGAAAAAGTCTAGACCCCGAGACAACTTTATATACTCCAGGATTTTTTATTTCACCCTTAATATCAATATAAATATATGTTAATTCATCTTCCTCTTTTGTTTCACTGATTGGTGTAAATATTATTTCGTTTTCTGTATCATCAATAAATAGTGACAGTAATCCAACGATGATGATCAAAGCTCCTCCCATTACATAGAACTTATATTTTTTCACATATTCTCTCATAAACTCACCTCAAAAGTATAATACTTATTTACACCATTTAATTCTTTAAATCATGCACGTAAAATGATATAATTTATAATGTATTATAAAAATAGGTGATCACATGAAAGAAAAAATCATATCTTTGATTCTGCCACCAATAAAAGTTATTTCAAAATACAAGTACATATTTTTCTTCATTTTTTTATATGTCTCATATTTTTTTATTTTTCATTATGGTGAAACGAATTGTATTATCAAAAGAACTTTTGGGATTCCATGTCCTGGTTGTGGTATGACAAGAGCGTTAATTTATCTCGTTTCTTTTGATTTCAAGAATGCTTTCTTCTACCACCCACTCGTATTTATGATGCCATTTATAATCATAGTTTTTCTATATCAAGACACAAAATTATTTTGGAATTTAGCACACTCAAAGATTGCAATTGGGATGATCATCGCACTATTTATCATTGTGTATATTGTTCGTATGATTTTATATTTCCCCGATACACAACCAATGGATTATTTTCATAATCCAACCATACTAAAACTCTTATGGAAATAGAAAGGAATGTTTACAATGAATAAACGTTACACTTACAAAGAAATCAAAGATATCGCAAAAAAGATAATGTCTAATAATATGGGAGAAGCGATTTTAGTTACACTTATTCTCCCACTTGGATTCGGTTTAATTTATAGCATGTTAGCTGATTTATTAAATCTAATTCATCCGTTTATTAGTACTTTTGTGAATTTTTTCTATAGTGCTATATACACTTATTTTGTTTTACGAGCAACAATTAAAATTTCACG
>JAFGXW010000031.1 GCA_016936415.1 Bacilli bacterium
ATTAAAGCAATAAATATCAATAAAATAAAAGAATATTTGCAGGTGATAAAATGAGTACTTTTGGAAAAATGATTGAAATATCTCTATTCGGAGAATCTCATGGCAAAGCGATAGGAATTGTCATTAGTAATCTTCCAGGTGGCATCAAAATCAATTTCGATAGAATCAATTTTGATCTTCAAAAAAGAAGACCAAAATCAAATATTTCTACATCCAGACAGGAAAAAGATTTATTTCAAGTTGTAAGTGGTTGTTTAAATGGCTATACTACAGGGTCTCCACTTACTTTTATCATACCAAATAGTGACACAAGATCTAAGGATTATCAACCAAACATCCTACGACCATCGCATGCTGATTACACGGCAAAAATCAAATATAATTCCTTTGAAGATTACCGTGGTGGTGGACATTTTTCTGGTAGGATTACAACTCCTTTGGTAATACTAGGTTCTATCTGTTCACAATTATTAGAACGAAAAGGAATTGAAATTGGTTCTCACGTTAGTTCTATTAAAGATTGTAACGACGAAGTATTTGGTATTGAAAACATTTCAAATGATTTGTTAAAAAGACTTAATTTGAGCGATTTCCCAGTTATTAATGATTCTATTTTGGAGTCTTATAAAGAAATAATATTGCAGGCAAAAGACGCAAACGATTCTGTGGGTGGTACAATCGAAACCGCAATTGTTGGTATTGAACCAGGTTATGGAGATCCCTTCTTTGAATCGATAGAAAGCCTCCTATCTCACTTACTCTTTAGTATCCCTGCTGTAAAAGGTGTAGAATTTGGAAAAGGATTTGAAATTACAAACTTGTATGGTTCTGAAGCAAATGATAATTTCTATATCGATAACGGCATCATTAAAACAAAAACAAACAATTCAGGAGGTATCCAAGGGGGTATTTCTAATGGTATGCCTATACTATTTAAAGTTGCAATAAAACCAACAGCCTCAATTGGAAAACCTCAACATACTGTAGACTTTGAATCAATGACTGAAACAACTCTTAATTTAGTAGGCAGACACGATCCTTCCATTGTGCCAAGAGTGATACATGTAGTAAACGCAATTACAGCTTATGCTGTTTTGGAACTGATAACTAGAAAGGATGGATTTTCATGGATCAAATAATCACACATCGAGATAGAATTGATAAAATTGATAATGAAATCATGTCCCTTTTAGAAGAGAGATTTGATTTGTCTATGATAATAGGGCAAATCAAATCAAAGAATCAACAAGAAGTTTTAGATAGAAATCGAGAAGAAAAAATCTTATTAAAAACCGCTAATTATAAGCATAAATCGCAAATTCAAAATGTTTATCAAAATATATTTATCCAAAGTAAAAGTCTGCAAAGAAAGTAGTGTTCTAATGTTTGGACTTATCGGAAAAAAGCTATCTCATAGTTTCTCAAAGGAAATTCATGAAAAGTTAGTTAATGAGCATTATAATCTTATTGAGTTAGATCAATTAGATTCTTTTTTCCATGTCAGAGATTTTAAAGGCATAAACGTAACCATACCTTTCAAAAAGGAAGCTATTAAGTATCTAGATTATGTTAGTGAATCTGTAAAAAGTACAAATGCAGTTAATACAATTATCAATAATAATGGAATTTTATTTGGATACAATACAGACTTTGATGGCATGGTATATTTACTAAATAAAAACAAAATAGAAATTAAAAATAAAATTGTATTAATACTGGGTAATGGCGCAACAAGTGGAACAACACGAGCAGTTTGTCAAAATTTAAAAGCGAAATCTATTATTATTTGTGCAAGAAATCCAAAAGAAAATCAATATGATTTTCAAGATGTATACACAAACAAAGACATTCAAATCATTATCAATGCGACTCCTAATGGAATGTATCCAAACAATGATGACAAATCATTGATTGATCTATCTCAATTTCCATATATAGAAGCAGTTGTAGACTTGGTTTATAATCCACTTAAGACTTCTTTAATTCAGGATGCGGAAAAGCATAACATAAAGTCGACAAACGGTTTGTTAATGCTTGTACATCAGGCAGTGAAGGCATGTGAGTTATTCCACGGAATTACATTCCCTAATTCAGTTACAGATACGATTTATCGTCAAATGTTACTTTCCAGACTAAATTTTATTTTAATTGGTATGCCAATGAGTGGAAAAACTCATTTTGCAAAAAGATTGTCACTACTTTATGATAAGAAGTATTTTGATATAGATCATGAATTAGAAGTGGAAAATCATACTTCAATTCAATCTTATTTTGAACAATTCGGTGAATCTTCGTTTAGAGATTTAGAGACTTCAATGATAAAAAAAGTATCCATAGGCCATAACCAAGCGATTTCCACAGGTGGTGGTGCAATATTAAGTGAAAATAATATGTATACTTTGAAACAAAATGGTATAATAATATTTCTAGATGCTTCACTTGAATTGTTGAAAAAGTGCAATCCAAAGAATCGACCGTTATTACAAGATAAAGATAATTTAGAAAAGCTATACAATGACAGACATCATCTATATCAAAAATATGCTGATATTGTCATTAAAAAGGAAATTCTAGATTCTGATATCTTGTTAAAGATGATAGAGGTGAAAATTAATGAATATCTTAGTTCTTAACGGACCAAACCTTAATATGATAGGAATAAGAGAACCTGAGATTTATGGTTCTAAAACATATCAAGAGTTGGAATTATTTCTAAATAATTTAGCAGTAGATTATCATTTCAACATTGAAATCAAACAAAGTAATTTAGAAGGTATCTTAATCGATTTATTACAGTATGCAAACACTCGTTTTGATGGGGTAATCCTTAATGCTGGTGCTTTTACCCATTATTCATATGCTTTATATGATGCGATTAAGTCTATTCAAATCCCTGTTATTGAAGTCCATCTATCTGACATTAATAGTCGTGAAGAGTTTCGAAAGATTTCAGTAATCCGTCCCGCTTGTAAAAAAAGTTTTATGGGAGAAGGATTTATTAGTTATGAAAAAGGAATAAAATATTTACTAGAAGAAGGTGCTAAATCATGATTGTTAAAGTTAAAAGAACCGCTGATGAATTGGAAGTAAAACAGTTATTAGAACATCTCGAGTCAAAAGGATTTGAAATTCACACTAGTTTTGGTGATAGTTACCGCGTATACGGAGTAGTTGGAGATACTGCAAGTTTTGATATTAGAAGCTTATATGCTTTTCCATGTGTAGAAAATGTAATTAGAATCCAAGAACCTTTTAAAAAGGTAAACCGTAAAATCAAAAGCGAAGACACCATCATTGACGTAAAAGGAATAAAAATTGGTGGGAATAATGTTGTAGTAATGGCTGGACCGTGTAGTGTGGAATCATTAGAACAAGTTGACATTATCGCAAATGAAGTAAAATCAATGGGTGCAACTATATTACGTGGAGGTGCATTCAAACCTAGAACTTCTCCATATGCCTTCCAAGGTATGGGGATTGAAGGATTACAAATTCTTCGTGAAATAGGTGATAAATATAATATGCCTATCGTTTCGGAACTAATGGACACTGAGCATATTGATGCTTTTGTAAAATATGTTGATATTATCCAAGTTGGTGCAAGAAACATGCAGAATTTCGCATTGCTGAAAGAACTCGGAAAACTATCAACTCCAATTCTACTAAAAAGAGGATTTTCAAACACCATAGAAGAATGGCTAATGAGCGCAGAATATATTATGTCTGGTGGAAATGATAATGTAATTCTTTGTGAACGTGGAATACGTACCTTTGAACCATATACCAGAAACACTTTAGATATATCAACCATTCCTTTGGTAAAAAAATTAAGTCATTTACCAGTTGTCATCGATCCTTCTCACGCTGCAGGAAAATGGGATTTAGTGGAAAGTTTAAGTCTTGCAAGTATTGCTGGTGGAGCGGATGGATTAATCATTGAAGTTCACCATGAACCTGAAAAAGCATTTAGTGATGGTGCTCAATCATTAAAACCTAAAAAGTTCAAAGAATTGATGTTAAAAGCCGAAGCAGTAGCAAAAGCAGTAGGTAAAAACATATAAAAAAAGATTATCTCGCGATAATCTTTTTTTTAGAATAATTTTTTTAATACAACAGTTTGTGTTCGATCTGGACCTACAGAGAATATTGATATATCTATGGTTGCTAATTCTGAAATTTTATCTAAATAGTTCTTTGCATTGATTGGTAAATCCTTATAACTAGTCACTTTGGTAATATCTTCATCCCATCCAGGTAAATCAAGATATACTGGTTCACAACGTGAATAATCTTTTATGTTGGCTGGAATATAATCTATAATATCTCCATCTAATTTATATGCAACACAAATTTTTAACGTTTCAATGCCAGTAAGAACGTCTAACAACATTACACTAAGTGATGTAATACCACTAATTCTTTTGGTGTGTCTTAACACAACAGTATCTATCCACCCAATTCTTCTTGCACGACCAGTCGTGGTTCCATATTCATGACCAACTTCTCTGATTTTAGCAGCCACTTGATCTTCAAATTCAGTTACAAAATGTCCACTACCAACACGTGTAGAATATGCTTTTGTAACTCCTACAACTTCCTCAATGTACTTTGGGGAGATGCCTGTATTAAGAGGAATAGATGCTGCAGTTGGAGAACTAGAGGTTACAAAAGGATATGTACCGTGATCTAAACAAAGTAGAGCACCTTGTGCACCTTCAAACAATACTTTTTGATCATCATCCAACATTTTATTCAATAGAACACCAGTATCTTTCACAAATGGTTCCATTATTTTTGCATATTTGCTATATTCTTCAAACATATCTTCTACATTAAATTCTGGTTTACCAAACAATAAAAATAGCTTGTTATAATATGCAACATTTTCAGATAGTTTCTCCTTAAAAGTAACCAAGTCAATAAAATCACAAACTCTAATTCCAATTCTAGATGATTTATCTGTATATGCTGGTCCAATTCCTTTATTGGTTGTCCCAACTTTGTTTGTATCCCCTTTTAACTCTTCATACATTGTATCTAATTGAATATGATATGGTAAAACAATATGAGCTCGATCAGAGATAAATAAGTTATATTCAGTAATTCCGCCGTTTTTCAGCATTTCTAGTTCTTCTAAAAGTGCTTTTGGATTAATTACCATACCGTTTGCTAA
>JAFGXW010000137.1 GCA_016936415.1 Bacilli bacterium
AAAATGACAAAACGAAATGATTGACCTCTTGTTAATCCAATTGCTCTGGAAGCTTCCATTTGCCCCTTGTCAATCGAGTTGATTCCTGCTCTTAAAACTTCTGTTAAATAAGCGGCAGTATTTAATGTTACGATGATGACTCCAGCTAGTAAGATTGGCAATCTTACACCAAGCATTGCAAGACCATAGAAGAATATCGCAGCTTGCACTATCATCGGAGTTCCACGAAAAAACTCTACATATGATGAGCTTAAGATGACGCTTATCCTTTTGATAACTCTCTGCATAATGCTATCTCTAAGATCACTTTCTTGAACTCTAAAAACTGTGATAAATAATGCAAGTAATAGTCCAAGTACAGTACCAGCAATCGCAATGATTAACGTATATTTAATACCTTCTAAATAAAGTTGGTAATTTTGTTGTATGATAAAGATTATCCCCCCCAGGAAATCTTTAGGAATACTACCGCTTAATAAAACCATAATTATCGCCTACGGTTGACGGGTCAAAGCTTCTTCCATCCACAAATTACGTGTGGCTTCAGAAATACCTGACAGCACAGCATTAATATCATTTAGTAACGTTGTGTCTTCTTGACGAACAGCAACACTTACTGAAACATCAGAATCATCTACTGCAAACCCATTTTCTCCTAAACGAACGATTGATAGTCCACTATTTGATGAAACAATACTTTCTGCTACTGGTAATTCAGCCACAAGTGCATCACTAACTCCACTTGTTAATGAAGCAACAAGACTAGGATAATCAGTAAGAGCAGTTTGATGATTCACGCCTCTAATTTGATCAATCAAACCATCTTGTAATGTCCCCATTTGCGCAATGACTGCTGCACCACTAAAATCACTTAATGAAGCTGCATCAACATAAGCACCACTAGATGAAACAACTAAAACTTGTTCACTTCTATAGTATTCATTTGTAAAGCTAACTGTTTCAGCTCTTTCAGGTGTTGGACTCATACCAGCAATGATCACATCAATTTCGCCTGATAACAATGCTGGAATTAATCCATCCCATTCGATTTTTCTAATTTGTAATTCCATATCCAGTTCATCAGCTATATAACTAGCAATTTGAACATCATATCCATCACAATATGCATTTACTTCTTCAATTTCAACTGCAGTTTCACTATCTGATGAAACTGTCCAATTAAATGGTGCATAATTACATTCTAATCCTACTACTAATACATTGTCATCTTCACTTTGACAACCAGTTAATACAAAAACCAATCCAACCAATAAAATACTTAATACTCTTCTCATGATAAATCCTCCAATTTAGTTTTTCATAAAAAAAAGTGTCCATAGGACACTTAAATAAATACTAAATTAGCATTATTTAGCGCCACTACTTGCGTAGGAGTATTATAGGTATTCCCTATAAGCCCACATTACAGTATGTCTACACGTAACGTTCGGCGATGATTGCCTTTCCTATGTGTCATTGCCCACCGGCTCCACATAGTACTCATCTGCATCGCAGCCTCTAAACTATTTTTTATGATATCAAAATTCTAACAAAGCAACTTGCAATAGTCAACATTAAATCTGATGTAAGTGTTTTTATAAAAAAACCTCCCTTAAGGGAGGTATATTTTTTTATTTTGCATCATTCATTGATTGCATAACTTGTCTTACTTGTTTTTCTGATGGTTTTCTACCCATTTGTGTCATCATTGCTCTAATCATGTTTTCATTAACTGGTGGATTTTCTTTTAAATATTTTTTAAAATATCTTTGAGATAAATAAAATCCAAGCACTCCACCAAGTAGAAATGTCACGATAGGTAATGCGATTTGTTGCCATAATGCCATTGTATCACTCCTTAAATAATCTCTATCTTATTTTACAAGATTAGTCTTCAAAAAACAAGCAATTTGTTATTTTCTTCACATATTAAACGATTGTTAAATTTTATATAGAGTCAACCATCATTATCATTTAATTAGCTGTTACCATCGCAATCATTTTTTCTATCACCTTACTACAATGATATTTGAATATATCTATAATAATTATATTTATTGACGGATTTTTCTGTTTTTTTCCTGAATCATCAAATAAATGTTTACATTTTAGCATTTTTTTAATACAATAAATGTGAGATTATAGTTCTTAAAGAGGAGGAATATTATGCCAAGAAGAATTTCTACTGATTGTATTGCATGTGCAGCTTGTGTTGCAGAATGTCCTGTTGATTGCATCAGCGAAGGAGACATTTTTGTAATCGATGAAGATGCTTGTATCGACTGTGGAGCATGTGAAGCTGTTTGCCCAGTTGAGGCGATTTCTGAAGTATAAAAAAAAGAGTTTTCACTCTTTTTTTTTATACATTTTGGTATGGATTTGTATCTACTTGACTTAGGATGATGTTAGAAGATATTCCTTTATTTTCTAAGATCTTTTTTAATTCCTTCATAAAATACTTTTCAATGTTATGTCCTACATCGATTGCATTAAATCCAAGTGCAATAATGTCTTGTGCATGATGATAGGATATATCACCTGTAATTAAAACATCCACTTGACTTTCTTTGGCACTTTGAATACTGGAAGACCCACTGCCACCTGTAATCGCTACTTGCTTTACATTGGAGTTGATATCTCCAATAAAGCGAACTGAATCTAAATGAAACGTTTGTTTTACAAATGTGATAAAATCACGCATTGCAATTTCTTTCACAAATCCTTTTCGTCCGAGACCCTCTGTTTCAGTTACAAATTCTAGTACATCTTGATTCTCAAGTTTCAACATATTAGCTAAAATCATGTTCATTCCATAATTGCTAACATCAAAATTGGTGTGTGCAACGTAAACTGTAACATCATTTTTGATTAACAACTCAATAATTTCTCCTTGTGGTGTATCTGTATGAATGCTTTTCAGAGGAGAAAAAATCAGAGGATGGTGAACAATGATAAGTTCAACCCCTTTTGAAACAGCTTCATTTGCTACCTCAAGATTCAAATCTAACGTTAACAAAATAGAGTTCACTTTCTTATCGAGTGTGCCAATTTGCAGACCAACGTTATCCCAACTATATGCCAATGATTTTGGATATAAGTGCTCAAAAATGGTAATAATATCTAATCCGTTCAAATGAGAACCTCCTTTATCAACATGATTTGTTCTTGAATTTCAGCAAGTCTTGATTCTGTTGTTATATTGGGGATTACACTTTGTAATTTTTCCAATTCTTTTTCCAGTTTTTTGATGAAAAAGAATGGTTTTTCTGTTAAATTTATTGGGCCAAAAAGCAACTCTTTTTGTGAGTAATT
>JAFGXW010000138.1 GCA_016936415.1 Bacilli bacterium
ATCAACTGTTCTTGCTCCATTTTTTGAAGTTCTCGAGAGAGTGATGTTCTTGCGACACCAAAGTGATTTGCTAGTAATGTTTTTGTGATTGGTAATGTGATTTGAGTGGATTGTTGTGTTTGATACAGATGTTTGATATAGATGATGATTTTGTCTCTTAAGCTTAATTTTCGTTCTGAAATAAATTGATTACCCATCATTCTTCCAGTATCACTAAGTAATTGTAAGAACGCATGACGAAATGATTGATTAGCGAGTTCGTTTACAACATGGTTTTTTGATATTCGGTAGAGTTCTACATCTTCTAGAGCTTCAATATGGACAAAGTATCGTTGGTTTTGAGCAAATAGATTATTTGGGGTGATGAATTGGTTTTCCCCTAACAATTTCACCGTATAAAATTCCCCTTCACTGGTATTTGCTCCAATCACAACTTTGCCTGATTTGACAATTTCTAAATATGCACAAAGATCTTCTTCTAAGTGTATGATTTCCCCTTTTTTAAAGTGTTTGATGTGGGTATGTTGTAATAGATTTTGATAACATGATTCATCTAGATTTGAAAAATAATAGATGGTTCTTAAATTCATTTTGTCACCTCAAAAATCAAAATATAGTAAAGTGTTACTTATGTAACAGTATACCATACGTCTTTAGAATATAATAGTGGAGAAATGAGGTGTATGATGATTACATTGGTATTGATTATTTTATTTGGTTTATTTGCTTATTTCTTTCAGAAACAAATTCGAAAGAATCAAGTAGTTATTTATTTGGTTGCTTTGCTGATTTCGATTGCTGCATTTATTTTATTTGATTTTCCTTTACTAACACCTATCACACACGGGTTTACTGGTTTGGCACTTTTTTACTTGGTGATGATGGCTGGAGCACTGCCAAACAAAACAAAACTAAAAAAAAGTTTGATGTCAGTCAGAAAGGAATATTCAATCATTGGGTTTATTGTGGCAACACCACATGCCCTTCACTATACAATTGAATATTTGAATGGTGAGATCGCTATTCCATTGTTTGGCATAATTGCGTATTTGATTATGATTCCGTTATTTGTGACATCGTTTCATGTGTTTCGTCGTAAGATGTCGTTTCGAGCTTGGAAACTAGTACAACGGTTGGCATATCTTGTTTATGGTTTATTGTTGATTCATTTGATTTTAAACTATTCACTGAAAATAAACTTTGTGCTATATATCGTACTTTTTACCGTCTATTTTATTTTGAAGTTTAAAAAAACATTATCTGAAAGTTTTGGTAAGAAATGAGTAGAAACTATCAAATCTTTGAAATTAATTATTAAATTAAGCATCTCTGTACTATAATAAAAAGTATAGAGGTGCTTTTGGTTTTAGAAAGGATGATTCTGATGAAAGAAAAAGCAAATAATTTCATAAATTGGTTTGAAACACATTTCAATGGATTGATTGATGTAACTGCATTAATCGGCAGTATTTTTACTATATTCTTTGCAATATTCATGTTTGTTTTTGGTGTCTTTGGTCTTTGGGATAACCTAGACTATGTGGAATATATTCTTTTGCCAGGCTTTCTTGGTTTTATGGCTATAATTATGTTATTTGCGTTACGCATTACAAGACATTTGACCAAAAAATAAAATTGATTCATACGTAGGCTTATTCCAAAAGGAATAGGCTTTTTTTTGATTTGTTGTATGTTCATTGATTTCATAGTATTAGTTTATAACCATAAAAATTGATTATTGCTTCTTTTAAAATAGTAGAAAGATACAATATTATCCATGAAATGTGGTAAAATAGAATTAATGTAAATGGCATCTATTATTAGACGAGGTGAGCAATATGAAAACAGTTCAGGTTCGAGTTTTACAAACTTCTGATACACATGGGTATGTATTTCCCATTGGTTATTCCAGCAAAAAACCACAAGATGTTGGATTGGCACAAATCTCTACTTTAATACAGAAATATCGAAATCAAAACACGATATTAGTGGATTCTGGAGATACCATTCAAGGTAGTCCGTTAACGTATCATCATGCGAAGGAAAAAATTCATCATCAAAATCCATTGTCAAACATATTCAATTATATGAAGTATGATTTTGTGACAATTGGGAATCATGAATTTAATTATGGACAAGAGTACTTGGGTAATTTTCTCAGATATCTGGATGCGAAGATTGTGAATGCCAATATTATTGATACGACTTCTTCACTTCCATATATTGGTAAACCATATGAAATACGAGTTGTTGAGAATGGACCGAAAATTGCGATTATCGGGGCGACAACTCATTATGTACCAAATTGGGAACGACCAACAAATATTCTAGATATTACATTTGTTGATGCGTTAGAAAGCATTAAAAAAACAGTAAAAGAAGTAAGAGAATTAGAACACCCAGATTTCATTATTGTGAATTATCATGGTGGATTTGAGAAAGATACAGAAACTCATCAATACTTAATGGAAGATACTGGTGAGAATCAGGGGTATCGAATCATTGAGGAAGTGGAAGGCATTGATTTGTTGCTGACGGGTCATCAACATCGAACACTTGCTGGTAAATTATTTTCTACGTATTATACACAACCTTCTTATAACGGAACTGCCTTAGGATTGGTTGATATTACGTTTACAAAAAATGAGGATATGTGGGAATCGAAAATTAATGAAATTAAAATAATTCCAACGACAGGGATAGAACCGGATCAAAATGTTTTAAAGATAGCGATGGATGCTGAAAATGAAACACAACTGTTTTTAGATACCCCAATCGGAAAAACAAAGAGTGATTTGGTTATCACCAATCAATTAGAAGCAAGGTTGTATAAACACCCACTCATTTCGTTTATTAATCAAGTACAACTTGCGTTTTCAGGAGCTGAAATATCTTCTTGTTCATTGGGAAATGATGTTTCAGGATTCAAAAAGAACATTACCATAAGAGATGTCATTGGAACTTATATTTATCCCAATACATTGGTCGTAAAAGCTGTTCCTGGTCATGTGTTAAAAATGGCGCTGGAAAAGACGGCAGAGTTTTTTGAAATAGAAGATAATCAGGTAATCATTAGTCCTAGTTTTAATACACCTAAGTTACAACTTTATGCATATGATATGTATGAAAATATTGATTATTCGATTGATCTAAGAAAACCACATCAACAAAGAATCACCAAAGTAACTTATCAAGGTGAAGATATTCAAGATCAGAAGATTTATTCTGTTGTTATGAATAATTATCGAGCAAGTGGTGGTGGAGATTATCTTTTCTTCAAATCATGTAAAACCATCAAAGACCTACAAATTGATGTGATTGAGCTATTAATCAATTACATTTATGATAAAAAAGAAGTCAGTGTTACAGAAACACACAACATCGAAATTGTTTTTGAATGAATCGCGCGGTAGTAGTCTTTTGCGTGAATATTGATTTGAATCAGTACAGAAAGGTTTTACTTTATTTTATAAGTATCACATAAATACAATTCACGCACGAATGAAACCCATCTGGAAATTGTATTTATGTGTTGAATAAAAGTGGTTTTAGTTATATAATATGAGTAATTAATAAGAACAAGAAAAGGCAACAAAAAAAAGAGGAGGATTTAAGAGAATGAAGAAATTATTGAGTTTTGCATTAGCTTTAATGTTAGTATTGACTCTTTCTGCTTGTGGAGAAAAAGTAGAAGAAAAAGATTATTCTGATCATGATTTAACTGTTTATTTTGTACCTTCAAGACCTGCGAGTGAAATTTTAACGATCACTGCACCACTTGAAGCAATGTTGAAAGCTGAATTAGCTGCTGCTGGTTACGATGTGAAAAGCGTTAAGATTTTTGTAAGTTCATCTTACGAAGCTGCTGGAATCGCAATGTTATCTGGTACTGCTGATATTGGATATTTACCTGGTGGAACATATGTTATGTTTGCTGACACTGTAAATAGTCCTATTGATGTAATCTTATCTGCATCTCGTGATGGATTAAATAAAGATTCATACGTTGCGAAAGATTGGAACGATGGAGAACCTACATTACCTGTTACAGAAGAACAAGTTAACTTCTATAAAGGTTTAATGATTGCTGGTACTAGTGCTGCTGCAAGAACACTTGCTGCTAAAGTTAACGCTGGAACTGCACTTGTTTGGGACGATGTAAAAGACCTTAACTGGTGTGTTAGATCAGCTACTTCATCAAGTGGATACATTTATCCAAACTTATGGGTTTATGAAAACTTTGATGGACATACTTTTGATGATATGACTAACGTAACTGAAACTTCAGGATACGGTGCTACTATGGCAAACTTGGCTACTGGTGTTTGTGACGTAGGAACTATTTATGCTGATGCTCGTAGAGATTATGCAGATGAATGGACTACTGATTATGGTAGAACTGCAACTATCTGGGATGAAACAGATGTTGTTGGTGTAACACAAAACATTATGAATGATACAATTTCAGTTTCAAGAGTTAATTTAGACCAAGGAATTATTGATGCAATTACACAAGCATTCTTGAATATTGCTCAAACAGATGCTGGGTTAGCTGTTATGGCAGTTTATAGCCACTCTGGTTATGTTATTGCAGAAGACTCAGAATACGATGGAGCAAGAGCTCTTAGTGATTTCATGGGAGACGGATCTACTGGAAACTAGATTCAACCAATAAATAAAAGGCTTGCTATAAGCAGCAGGCCTTCTTTTTTTTAAGAAAGAGGCGAGACAAGATGATTGTTTTTAAGAATGTTGGAAAAACGTATCCAAATGGTACTGTCGCTTTAAAAAATGTTGATTTAGAAATTCAACAAGGTGAATTTATTGCTGTCATTGGATTAAGTGGGGCAGGTAAATCAACCCTTATCCGATTAATCAATAAGATGCATGAAGTTACTGAAGGTGAATTAGTTGTTAACGGTACAATTGTTGATGAAAATTTAAATGGTAAGGATTTAAGAAAGTTTAGAAGAGGAATTGGAATGGTATTCCAATCTTTTAACTTAATTGGAAGAACAACTGTTTTAAATAATGTGTTAGCGGCGCGAG
>JAFGXW010000139.1 GCA_016936415.1 Bacilli bacterium
GTTGGTTTAGCTGCATCTCCTGGTGCTGCTTCTGGTAAAATTGTATTTAGTTCTGAAAGAGCTGCACAATTAAAAGAAGAAACAGGAGACAAATTGTTGTTATTTAGAAAAGAAACTTCTCCAGAAGACATCGAAGGGATGATCGTTTGTGAAGGTTTCGTTACACAACTTGGAGGAATGACTTCACATGCTGCTGTAGTAGCACGTGGTATGGGTAAATGTTGCGTATCTGGTTGTGGAGAATTACAAATCAATGAAGAAGAAGCTTATATGATGATTAACGGTGTAAAATATCCTGAATTAACTCCATTCAGTATTGATGGAACTACAGGTAAAGTTTACGCTGGAACAATCAAAACAAAAGCGCCTGAATTCAGTGAAGATTTCCAAACAATACTTGCATGGTCAAAAGAAATTAAACGCCTTGGTGTAAAAGCGAATGCGGATAATGAAAGAGATAGTTTACAAGCAATTAAATTTGGTGCTGAAGGTATTGGTTTATGTAGAACAGAACATATGTTCTTTGATGATACAAGAATCACAGACGTTCGTCGTATGATCATTGCTGAAACGCTTGAAGAAAGAGAAGCAGCACTTGAAAAATTATTGCCTCACCAATTAAAAGACTTCACAGAAATCTTTAATGTAATGGAAGGTAAAACAGTTTGTATTCGTTTATTAGATCCACCTTTACATGAGTTCTTACCTCAAGAAGATGAAGTAGATGAAGTTGCTGCTAAGTTAAACATTACAGCTGATAGATTACATAGAGCACTTGAAACATTACATGAATTCAACCCAATGTTAGGTCATAGAGGTTGTAGATTAGGTGTTTCTTATCCAGAAATCTCTGTAATGCAAACAAAAGCAATTATTATGGCTGCGATTGCTGTTGCGAAAACTGGTAAAGTAGTAAAACCTGAAATTATGGTTCCACTTGTATCAACCATCAAAGAATTATCTTACTTAAAAGAATACATCGTGAATACTGCTGATGCATTAATCGCTGAAGCAGGAATCGAGTTAGATTACAAAGTAGGAACAATGGTTGAAACACCACGTGCAGCATTAATTGCTAACCAAATTGGTGAAATTGCTGACTTCATTAGCTACGGTACAAATGACTTAACTCAAATGACATTTGGATTTAGCCGTGATGATGCTGGTAAGTTCTTAAAAGATTACAACGCGAAAAACATTTTAGATTCAGATCCATTTGCTGCAATCGATCAAACAGGTGTTGGTCAATTAGTTGAAATGTCAACTAAAAATGCAAAAGCAGTAAACAAAGACATTATTGTTGGTGTTTGTGGTGAACATGGTGGAGAAAAAACAAGTATTGATTTCTTCCATAGAGCTGGATTAAACTATGTATCTTGTTCTCCATTTAGAATTCCAGTTGCAATTGTTGCTGCAGCACAAGCTCAACTTCGCAACAAATAATTAATTTAACATAAAACGCTGAAAAACATACATTTCAGCGTTTTTTTTGATATAATATTAACGGTGATAATATGATAAATAATGATTGGGATGAAGTATTGAAATCTGAAATTATAAAACCTTATTTCTTGAAACTACAAGATTATTTACAATATGAATACGAAAACAAAACAATTTTCCCCCCGCAAGAAGAAATTTACACTGCACTAAAATTGTGCTCTTTTAAACATACAAAAGTGATAATCATAGGACAAGATCCATATCATAATTTTAATCAAGCTCATGGCCTAGCATTTAGTGTCAAACAAGGCACGAAAATTCCACCATCCTTAAGAAATATTTTCAAAGAGCTAGAGAATAACTATCATATTAATCTTCCATTGTGTGGTGATTTGACTTCCTGGGCAAAAGAAGGTGTATTGTTGTTAAATACAATTCTTACAGTGGAAGCACATAAACCACTGAGTCACCAAAACATAGGATGGGAACAATTTACAAATGAAATAATTAAAAAGTGTAACGAAGACAATCGTCCTAAAGTGTTTGTTTTATGGGGAAACAGTGCGATAAAGAAAAAAGATTTCATCACAAATAATAGGCATCTTGTGATATCGTCTTCACACCCGTCACCGCTCTCTGCGAGACATTCTTTTTTTGGAAGTGAAGTGTTTTTAAAAATAAATCAATTCTTGGTAAATACAGATCAAAACCCGATTGATTTTAAACTGAATTAAAATGCTTGAATTCTATTCTAATACAATGTATGATAGTTGTATCAGAGTAGCTATTTTGCGTTAAGTGTTATACTATGGGAAGTTGGGTATAAACGAACACATACTGTGGCGGTGAAATAGCGCGTCCGCTGAAAAAATGAGCATTTTTTGCTTTTTATTGTGGACCTCTAATACAATTATTAGGAGGTTTTTTTATTGAAGTTACAAAACAGTATTTTTACTACTAAGACACTAAATAGAGCGGCTATATTAATCGCGATGAGTGTTGTCTTAAAATCGTTTTTAAGTATTGAGGGGGGCGTCTTTAGAGTCACATTCTTTGATATCCCTCTGATCATTCTTGGATTGATGCTTGGCCCACTAATCGCAATTGTGGCTGGATTTGTCGTGGATTGGATATACGTGCTCATTTCACCGTTTGCATTTTCCTTCAACTTGATGACATTGTCCACAATTTCATGGGCACTCATCCCTGCATTATTTTTGTTTAAACGAAAAAAAGTATCGTTATTTAAAATTTCTATGGTTGTGTTATTCACAAGTTTGATTGCATTCTCTCTCAATACACTTCAGCTATATATTTGGGCTGGTGTTGGGGCATTTGGAGATTTGCCATTGAGAATTGGAATCCTTTTCGTTAAGTTACCAATTCAAATTATTGTTATTCATGTCTTGTATCAGCGCGTTATTGCTTTAGAACTGAATATATTAAAAGAAAGATAATCATAAAAAGATTATCTTTCTTTTAACATTGGCTATTTTTTTAATCACTTTCTTTTGGTTTAAAATATGGACATGATCCGAGTTTGTTATCAAAATATATGAACTATTTTGAGGATTGAACAGAGACTTTAAAATTGCAAAAGTTTGCCTTGGTCCTCGGTTCATGCTTCTTTTTTTACTGCCCTGAGTGGTAATCAGTATTAGGTTTTTTGGTCTTGGATAATTTTTATCCTTCATCATTATTTTTTGACTAAAATATTGTTGGAAGCGATTAATGATTTTCATTATTTGATCTGACAATCCTCCAAAATAAACCGGTGAAGCGATAATTAATGTGGAACAATGGTAAATTAGATTTGAGATTACTTCGAAATCATCTGTTTTTGGGCAACCAACAATTTTGCTGCAATATTGACAATCATCACAACTAATTATATTGCTTTCATAGCTGTTGATAATTTTGATTTCTTCTTGTGTATCCTTCAGTAATTCATGAACAATACTCATTGTTTTTGATGTTTTATTTGGAGAACCATTTATGATTAGAATCATGTTATCACCTCGAATTTAGTATAGCACATATACCTGAAAATAAAAAACGGTAGATATACCGTTTTTTATAATTCGACGATCTTTACTTCGCCTGCACCTAGATGAATATCGAGATTATTATAGTCCGTAAACTGCGTGAACACTCTTGGGCCTTCGTGTGTTGAGAAAAGGAGTTGGCCACTTAGTTGAGTGTTCTTTGACTGTTCTCGTAATTGATGAATGTTTGGACGAATATAAAGTTCGTGATATGGATTGGCATTTGCGAGAATTAGTAGTACATTTTTGGAGTTTGTTTTTGTTTTTTTATAGTAAGCAAGTCCGATAAATGTGTTTACTTGATCCCCTGTGGTAAGTGGAACAAACGCATCTTTTTGAAACAGCTGCTTGATCCATTTTTGACGTATCGTTTTAAGTGTATCAAGGATGTCAGGAAGTTCCCAACGTCTATCGTTTGTATAATGAAATTGATAGCGATCAAATAAAGCAAGTTTTCCAAAGTAAGGATCATCTTCATTTAAATTAAATGCTTCGTTTGGTCCACAATCTAATCCAGTGTTCATTGGTTGTCGTTCAAATACCTCTTGCCCACTATTAATGAAAGGAACACCGTTAGGCATAAACATATTTAATACAGTTAGTGTTTTAGCCAATTGTTCATATCCATCTCTTGCGGCGAGTCTTGGTGTATCGTGGGTTTCTCCACACGCGAACACAGGTAAAGGTAATTTGGTTGATTCATAGAAAAATTTTTGTAGTTTCCCTTCGAAATATCTTGGTTCCATCGTGAATCCATTTCCAATGATCATGTTGTAGCCTGCTTCGTAAGCAAATTCAGCATTTTTGGGTTGAAGTTCTTCTGCGATAAAACAAAAATCTACATCGTTTTCACGTGCTTTTGAAATAATCATATCGAGTAATTTTTTAGGTAAAGCATGTCCCATATCGATGCGAGCTCCGTCAATTCCAAAACGACGTTGATAACTAGGTACGATATCTGCTAGTTTTTCCCATAGTTTTCTATTTGGTTCTTTCCCATGATATAGATTTGATTTGATGGTATCAAATAAGATGTATGGTGCACGATTCGTTGTATCTAAGAATTCAACTGTTTCTTGTGGGAAATCATTATACATTCTGAAAAATGTAACGTCTGTCCAAGGCGGTTGCAAATCATTTATATGATCGCTAAATGCTGGAGCGATGCGTAAATTAAAATGCTTTTCAATTTCCTTGCTTAGATTTTTTTTGTTTCTTATTTTGTTCCATAGAGTAGGATTTTGTTCTTTGGGATTGTATTGAAACATGTTGATATGACGAGTTGTATTTTCATGTTGATAGACTTTTTCCATTAGTTCAACGGTAGGAGAAGTAGTGTTGGGTATTCCATCAATGAAAGGAACTTTGTATTGTGTATATTCATCTGCCTTGATCCAATAAAACCATTCTGGATAATCTTTGATTAGATCGTTTTCAACAGAGTTTGTGCGAGGAATAATATCAATCATAACTCGCATATTCAATATATGACAAGCTTCTACAAAAGCTGAAAATTCTTCATCAACTGTCATGTCTTCACCAATTAAAGGGTCTTTTAGTGAAGGGTCTATTTCGTTAAAGTTAGATACGCCATAAGGACTACCGAGCTCCCCTTTTTTATCTTTTAAACTGAATTTAGAGATTGGCAACATGTATACCGTATCAACACCCATTTTTTGAAGAAGTGGAAGCAGGGATAACATTTTGACAAATGAACCTGTTTCAGTCATATGATAGATATTGTTTTCTTCCAATACACCACTACGATCACTATCCCATGCGGCACTTGTACGAATCATTGTTGAGTAGACTACGCTTTCTTTGATCCAGTCACCACCACGATAATTTCGTTTTGGTAAGACTTTATTGTTACTGATAGATAAAGAGGTTTGATAATCCACATTAGCTTTTTTGTTTGGTAAAATATAGTCTTTGATTACAGATTGATAAAAGTCAAATGGATCTACCAATAATTCATTGGTATTTGTTTTGATAAATTTCGTGGGATCATAATCAAAACAGTTCCATAAATCTGGAACAGTATAATTAAAGATTTGATTTCCTTGTTTGCTTTTTAGAACATGTAAGAGTTTTTCAATCATTAATGGTTTCATTATATCAACCTCGCTTACAGTCATTATACTACAAGAAGACAAGGATTAAAATGAAAATAAGAAATGTGAAAACGCTACCACATCAAGTGTTTTACTATGAAATGCTATTTAAAAAGTGTATAATTATGACGTAGAGGTGAGAATATGAAAAAACCAGTAATATTGATTGTCATGGATGGCTTTGGAATAACAGAAGAAACCAAAGGCAATGCTGTCTATATGGCAAAAAAACCAAATTTGGATATTTTAATGCAAGAATACCCAATGAATTATTTAAGAGCGAGTGGAGAAGAAGTAGGATTACCAGAAGGACAAATGGGAAATAGTGAAGTAGGTCATTTGAATTTAGGTGCAGGGAGAATTGTTTATCAATCATTAACTAGAATTAATGCTGCGATAAAAGATGGTTCTTTTTTTGAGAATCCTTCTTATCTTAATGCAATGAACAATGTAAAACAACATGATTCAAAATTACATATCTTCGGATTGTTAAGTGATGGTGGTGTTCATTCACATATTAAACACATAAAAGCAATGCTCGATATGGCAAAAAATCAAGGTGTAAAAGAAACATATGTTCACGCTTTTCTTGATGGAAGAGACGTTCCTCCAACCTCGGCAGTAACGTATATTGAAGATTTAGAAGCGCATATGAAAGAAATTAATTATGGAAAAATTGCAAGTGTTCATGGTAGATATTATGCAATGGATCGTGATAAAAACTGGAATCGTGTACAACTTGCATACGATATACTTGTTGAAGCAAAAGGAAAACATGCTGATACGGCTAGTGATGGTGTGAAAGCTTCCTATGAAGCAGGCGTTGAAGATGAATTTGTTATACCATTTAACGTTGTAACAGAAGGCGTTGTTGAAAACAATGACTCTGTTATATTCGCAAATTTCAGACCAGACCGTGCCATAGAAATTGGTACTGCAATTTCAAATCCAACCATGTCTGGATTGGATTACAGTAATGGTCCAACAGATGTGTATTTTGTAAGTACTATGTCATATAGTGAAAATGTAAAAGGTGAAATTGCCTTTGAATTACAAACCTTAGATAATATGTATGGAGATGTAATTAGTCGTGCTGGATTGCATCAATTACGTATAGCGGAAACAGAAAAATATGCCCATGTTACTTTCTTCTTTGATGGTGGAATGGACAAAGAAATTAAAAACAGTGACCGTGTACTTGTGAACTCTCCAAAAGTTGCTACATATGATTTGCAACCAGAAATGAGCGCATATCAAGTAACGGATAAAGTATTAGAAGCAATTGCGAAGAATTTATACGATACAATCATCTTGAATTTTGCTAATTGTGATATGGTTGGACATACAGGTGTTATCCCTGCAGCTGTGAAAGCAGTAGAAACTGTGGACGAGTGTGTTGGAAAAGTAGTTGACGCTATTTTAGACAAAGGTGGCGTTGCAATTATCACTGCTGATCATGGTAATGCTGAGAAAATGCTTGATGAAAATGGAAATATTTTTACGGCACATACGGTTAGTAAAGTTCCAGTCATTATAACAAAAAAAGATATCGAGATTAGAGACAATGGTGTTTTAGCTGACGTTGCTCCAACCATGCTTGCATTATTGGGTGTTGAACAACCTTCAGAAATGACAGGGAAAAATTTAATTAAATAGTAAGCCGAAAGCTTGCTATTTTTTTTGAATATCATTCTACTATAAAGATGAAAGAAAATATGATATAATCAATTCGGTGATGTGGATGAAAAATATGAAAATGAATGACTTAATCTTTGTGATTCTACTAGGATTCATTGCGGCAACGCTAACAGGAATCGCAGTAGGAACGGTGAATTATTTATTATATAATTCTATTGGAATTACGATGAACATATTCTATTTCTTTGGGGCATATTTTATTGCTTCTTATATCAGAAGACAATATGAAAATAGCACAACACTTTATCAAGTGCTTGCTGTAGTTTTTACACTGCACGGATATTTCTTTAGTTATGTTGTGTTTAATGTTTTTAGATTTGGTATTGGGAGTGCAGGAACAATTCTTAAATTGTTTTATTCTCCGCAATATCTCTTTAACTTCTTTAATCCACTCAGTGTATTTCAATCTGGGTTTGCTGGAATTATTGAGTATTTGTTTATATTTATTTTTTGTTACATTGCATACACAAAAACAAAATAATTGAAAGTGTTTTCAATTTTTGAATATTGTTTGTAAAGCGATACTAATTGTCTTATAATAAAGTTGTATGATAATTATATTTTATAGATAAAAAAAGGAGATGTTATTATGCCATACATTACTGATGTATACGCAAGAGAAGTATTAGATTCACGTGGGAATCCAACTGTTGAAGTTGAAGTTTTCACAGATTCAGGATCATTTGGTAGAGCTTTGGTACCAAGTGGAGCATCTACAGGAGAACACGAAGCTGTAGAATTACGTGACGGAGTTAAATCAAGATATTTAGGTAAAGGTGTTGAAACTGCAGTTAAAAATGTAAATGAAGTTCTTGCACCAGAACTACTTGGAATGGATGTAACTCAACAAGTTTTAATTGACAAAATAATGATAGAGCTTGATGGTACAAAAAACAAAGGAAAATTAGGTGCTAATGCAATTTTAGGTGTTAGTATGGCTGTAGCTCGCGCTGCTGCTGATTTTGTTGGTTTGCCTCTTTACTTATACTTAGGTGGATTCAATGCCAAAGAACTTCCTACACCAATGATGAATATCATTAATGGTGGATCTCATGCTGATAACAATGTTGATTTCCAAGAATTCATGATTATGCCTGTTGGAGCTCCAACTTTTAAAGAAGCTTTGAGAATGGGTGCAGAAGTATTCCACAGTTTAAAATCAGTTTTAAAAGGAAAAGGATACAACACTGCAGTTGGTGATGAAGGTGGATTTGCTCCAAATTTAGGATCAAATGAAGAAGCATTACAAGTCATTATGACTGCGATTAAAAACGCTGGTTATGAACCAGGTAAAGATGTTATGCTTGCAATGGACGTTGCTTCAAGTGAATTCTATGACAAGAAAAAGAAAGTGTACGTGTTAGCTGGTGAAGGTGGAAAAGAATTAACTTCTGCACAACTTGTTGATTTCTATGCTGACCTTGTTGAAAAATACCCAATCATCTCAATTGAAGATGGATTAGACGAAAATGACTGGGACGGATGGAAAATTATGACTGACAAACTTGGTAAAAAAATCCAAATCGTTGGTGATGACTTATTCGTTACAAACACAGACCGTTTATCAAGAGGAATCAAAGAAGGTATCGCAAACTCAATCTTAATTAAAGTAAACCAAATTGGTTCGTTAACTGAAACATTCCAAGCAATTGAAATGGCTAAAAAAGCTGGATATACTGCAGTAGTATCTCACCGTTCAGGTGAAACAGAAGATTCAATTATTGCAGATATCGCTGTTGCTACAAATGCAGGTCAAATCAAAACAGGTTCTTTATCAAGAACTGATAGAATTGCCAAATATAATCAATTATTAAGAATTGAAGATGAACTTGGTGAAACTGCAATTTATAACGGATTAGGATCTTTCTATAACATTAAATAATGATTGAAAAGGACTTTTTAAAACAAGTCCTTTTTTTTATTGACAATTTCATTTTAATATAATACAATATACCTTGTAATACAAAGTATTTATTTTGAAGGAGAACATTTGAATGAAAAAATTGTTTAGCAACAAGAGTTTTATATTGTTATTTGCAGGTAACTTGGTTTCAGAAATTGGAAATAGTCTGTTTTCAATTGCACTTAGCTTTTACATTTTAGATTTATCGAATTCGGGTCTTGCAATGGGGGCATTCTTATTTGTGGCAATGGGATCAAGAATTCTTGTGAGTCCTCTTGCAGGTGTGCTTGTTGATCGATGGAACCGCGTAAGAGTCATTTATGTTACTGATTTCATTAGAGGAATTGTATTCGTTTTGTTACTCCTTTATATAATGAGTAATCCAAGCACCACACAAATAATTGTTTCGTTATATGTTATTGGTATTATATCAAATATTAGCGCTGCCTTTTTTGGCCCAGCCATGACGAGTGCTTTACCTGAAATAGTAGGAGAAGACAATTTGCAAGCTGCCAATGGGGCTAATAGTATTGTTGGAAGTGTGCAAAATATTGTTGGTGTCTTAGCTGGGGCTGCTATCTATTATTATGTTGGAATCGAATGGGTAATTTTATTAAATGCAATTTCATTTGGATTATCAGGATTTAGTGAAATGTTTATCAAAGCGAAATACCGCGTTGAGAAGACAAAAGAAGAATTAGAAATACAAAAATCAAAATCAAAAACTCAAGATTTTAAAGAATCACTGGTTTATATTAAAAACCGTACTGGGTTATTAAATCTTGTCTTCTATAGTTTGATTTTAAATTTTGCTTTTTCACCATTATTTGCACTCGGACTTCCTTATTTATTTAATACAGATTTGGCAAGAGTCAATGCAGAAATGGAATATGCTTACTCAAATATTGCCTTTAGTATTGCGATGCTTGTGGCTGGATTAACGGTAGGTGCAATGAAAATTACGAGTATTCATCATACCTTACAAAGGGGATTACTGTTTTTATCAGGATCATTTGCCGTAGTTGCCTTGTTAATGTTTTTAGTATCCAATGGATTTATATCTTTCAACGTATTTTATGTTTCCTTTATTATTGGAATGATGTTGATTGCAGCAAGCATGATGTTAACCAATGTGCCATTGAATACTGGAATGGTTAAAGTAATTGACCCTGAATATAGAGGGAGAGTATTCTCGACTATTGGAGCAATCAGTGGTGGGGCTGTTCCTGTGTCATTCTTAATTGGAGGATTTATTCTTGAATATCTAAATGTATCATTTTTAGGATTGTTTTGCGTACTAGTATTATTGTATCCAACATTTGGTTTTATAACCAATCACAAAGTAAAAGGATTGCTGTTAAGCATTGATAAACACAATGAGGACAATGGAAGACTTCAAGAAGCAATTTAAAAAAGGCGTTATTGAACTTGCAATCCTAAAACTTTTATCAGAAGAAAATCAGTATGGATATTCAATCATTCAACAAATTAATACAAGAAGCAGGGAACAACTTGCAATTAAAGATGGCACGCTTTACCCGATTTTATATCGATTAGAAGATAAGAAATTCATTGAGAGTTATTGGTATACAGAAGATGAGGGTAGAAGTAAACCTAGAAAGTATTATTCATTAACAGAAATTGGGAAAGAAAGATATTTAAGAATGTTAAAAGATTATATAGAAATTGAAGAGGGATTGAGAGAAATTCTTCAATCATATGAGGTAAAATAATGAAAAAACATGAAACATATATGCTAGAAGTATTGAAATATGTCGATGCACCAAAGAAAATCAAAAATCGAATCTTGGAAGATTTACAAGATAGAATTATGGCTTCAAGGGATGAAGATCCACTATTTGATCCTTATACTGTGATGGGGTCACCAAAAGAAGTGGCATCTGAATTTAACAGTAATTTAGAGTTAGACCGTAATTATTATGGAGTTGTTATTGGTCTTTCTGGATCCGTGCGTTCTTATGAATATAAGAGTAAAAAGACATTGTTTGGAATACCGTTGGTTCATATTAATTCAGGTGGTAAATTTCGAAATTCCGTTGCAAAAGGGATTATTGCAGTTGGAGACATCAGCATTGGTGTCGTGAGTATTGGTGGTCTTTCATTTGGTATTGTTAGTATGGGAGGCGTAGGACTTGGACTACTTAGTATAGCTGGAATTGCCGTAGGATTGTTGAGCATCGGGGGAATTTCTTTGGGACTTGTAAGCATTGGCGGAATAGCAATTGGTATGTTAAAAGCAATTGGTGCATTAAAATACATATTATAAAAAAGTGCAATTGCACTTTTTTGAAATAATACTACCATTTTTAGGGGACATAAGCTATAATATATAGAGTTTGAAGGAGTGGTAGTATGCTGTTAATTTTTTTAGAATATTTTGTTCTTGCATTCATCGTTATTTTTGCAACAAGTAAAGCAAGTTATTATGTTGATGAACTTGATAAAAAATCAAACATTAGTGGTGCGCTTATTGGTGGATTATTACTAGCAACCATTACCTCTATGCCTGAATTTATAACAAGCATTACTTCTACTGTGTTTTTAAACAAACCAGGACTTGCATTTGGTAACGTTTTTGGAAGTAATATCTTTAATATTGTGATTCTAGCAGTCGCAGACTTATTATTTGTCAAACATTTATTTTTTAATAAAGTAAAAACAGGTAAAAAAACAAGTGGTCTAATTATTATTATGTACGTAATGTTTTTATTACCTTTATTACTGAGTAAACTAGGTTCTCTAGATTATGATTCGTTTGGAGTTACCATTGGAATATCGTTCAATCTGATTTCACTTGCTATTATTGTTATTTACTTTCTAAGTGTTAAAAGTATGAGTGAAGAAGAAAGTACAAATGAAGAAGGATTTAGCTTGCTTTCTTATAGAAAAATTGCAGTGATGTTTAGTTTTTGGGCAGTTATAGTAATTGTTTCAAGTTTCTTCGTAACTACAGTAGCAGATAACTTGGCAATGGAATTGAATATGAGTTCAAGTTTTGCTGGTGCAATCTTCTTAGGAGTTGCGACAAGTCTTCCAGAATTAACCGCTGTTATTACTTTAATGAGATTACGCAATTACGATGCTGCACTGGGTAGTATTGTTGGTTCGAATGTTTTTAATATGACAATCATTAGTGTTGTTGATATCATTAATTTTAATGATAATTTATTTGGAGAATTGGTCACAGATCTAGCTTTGAGAGAAAATATCTCTTTACTCTTGATTTTAGGACTAATAAACTCTATAATATTGATGTACGCTTTAATAAGAAAACAAACAAAGAGTATTTACACATACATTATTCCAAGTGTTTTGATAATAGTATCATACTTTATCTACATTGGTCTAAGTTTATAGGAGGATAATCATGAGATTACAAGACGTATTGTTATTAATTTTTTCATTATTTTTAATCACATTAGTGGTGTTACAAAGTTCAAAAGATAGTATTGATTCTGCATTTAGTGGTGAGAAAAGCGAATTGTTTAACAATCAAAAAGAACGTGGATTCGATTTGATGATAAGACGCGTTACTACTGCGACTTCGGTTGCATTCGTTTTACTAAGTGTCTGGGCAATGGCTTCTTAAGAACACATAATGTGTTCTTTTTTTTCTAAAAAATCAGATAAGGAGGTATACAATGAAAGAGAAAATTCTAGCTTTATTAGCGAATGAAGAAACAAAAAAATGTAAAGTTGATGATTTTAAAACACTGTTAGATGTTTCTTCAAGTGAAGACATCAAAGAGTTAATCAAAGCACTGAATCAGCTGACAGAAGAAGCAATCGTTATTGAAAATAACGCTTTTGAGTATACCTTAATTAAACATACCAATTATGTCGTAGGACAGTTGGACTTAAAAGAAAAAGGGTTTGGATTTGTTGTGGTTGAGGGTAGCGACAATGATGATGTTTTTATACGAAAAGAAGAAATCAATGGTGCGATGAATCTTGATCGTGTCTTGGTTTACGTATCTAAAAATAAATCAGGTGTTCGTCCTGAGGGGACAATCAAACGAGTCATTGAAAGAAAATATACACATATCATTGGAACACTGAAGTTTTTAGATGGTATGGGACGTTTAATCAGTGATGATAAAACAATCAAACAAGATATTATCATTCGAAATGAAAATTTGAATAATGCAAAGAAATTCGATAAGGTACAAGCACAAATCATCAATTATGATTTTAGAGGAAAAATCGAATGCAAAGTCACACAAGTAATTGGAAACATCAATCAAAATGGTGTTGATATTTTAAGTAAAATTATCAAATATGATATTGATCCAGTATTTAGTGAAGAAGTAATTCGTGCAGCTGCTCAATTTGAAAATGTAACTGCGGAAGATATAAAATCCCGTCGCGATTTGCGTGATGAAATGATTATCACAATTGATGGTGATGATTCAAAGGATTTCGATGACGCAGTTATTGTGAAAAAGTTATCGAATGGGAACTATCATTTAGGTGTTCATATTGCTGATGTAAGTCATTATGTAACAAAAGATAGTGTCTTAGATCTCGAAGCATATGAACGAGGGACAAGTGTTTATTTACCAGGAAGAGTTGTACCGATGTTACCGGTTAATTTGAGTAATCACATTTGTAGTTTGGTTCCAAATGAAGACCGATTAACGATTTCTTGCGACATGGAGATTGATAAAAGTGGTAAGGTTATTAAAAATGATATTTACCCTAGTGTAATCAAATCTTATAAAAGAATGACATATTCAAAAATAAATAAGATTTTTAATGGGGATATTGAACTAAATAATGAATATATTGATTTAATAGAAATGTTTTATGATATGCGTAATTTAGCGAAAATATTAAAGAAAAAACGAGATAAAATTGGAAGTATCAATTTTGAAACTGATGAAGCATATATTACACTGGATGAAGATGGAAAAGCAGTTGACATTACACTTCGTGAACGTGGTATAAGTGAAAATATCATAGAAGAGTTTATGTTGAAAGCAAATCAAGTAGTCGCAGAACATGTTTTTTGGTTAAACTTACCGTTTATTTACCGTATTCACGATAAACCAAAACCTGAAAAAATTGAACGTTTGGTACGCATGAGCACAGCCCTTGGGTATAAGATAAAAGGAAAAACTGAAATTAGTAATTTTGAATTACAAAAATTGCTTGAGACAGTCGAAGGAACACCAAGTGAAAAAGGAATCAATTTATTGATGCTTAGAAGTATGCAAAAAGCAATTTATAGTGAAAACAATGTTGGACATTACGGCTTGGCTTTTAGTCACTATACACATTTTACTTCACCAATTAGAAGATATCCTGATTTGATTGTTCATCGTTTGCTTCGCGAATATTTCTTCCTTGGAAATCAGTCACTTGATACCATTCATTACTATCAAGAGCACATGCCAGCAATCGCGAAACAAGCTAGTGAAACAGAAAGACGCGCGATGCTACTTGAACGTGAAGTTGTGGATATGAAAAAAGCAGAATATATTACTAGATACATAAACAAAGTATTTGATGGTATAATTAGTAGTGTCACTAGTTTTGGCATTTATGTTACATTACCAAACACCGTAGAAGGACTCGTTCATATTTCTGAATTAGCAGATGATTATTACACTTATGATGAAAATCTTATGTTATTGGTCGGAGAACGAAAGAAAAAAATCTATCGTGTTGGTGATAATGTTCGTGTGAAGGTTACAAATACCAATATCTTTGATGGTGAAGTAGACTTTAAAGTTATATAGCAGGAGGTGATTGAATGAAAATTATAGCGAGTAATAAAAAAGCCTCTCATGAGTATTTTTTACTGGATACCTATGAATGTGGAATTGTTTTAAAAGGGACTGAAATCAAATCTGTTAGAGCGGGAAAAGTAAGTATAGCTGACTCTTTCGCACGTATCAATAATGGAGAAGTATTTCTTGTTAACATGCATATATCCAAATACGACCATGGAAATCAGTTCAATCATGATGAAACCAGAAGTCGTAAGCTGTTATTGCATAAAAAGCAAATTATTAAAATCTCTAATAAAATTAATCAAGATGCATTAACACTTATTCCTACAAAAGTATTTATGGAACAAGGATTGTGTAAAATTGAAATTGCGCTTGCCAAAGGGAAGAAGAATTATGATAAGCGTCAATCTTTAAAAGAAAAAGACTCACAAAGACAAATCGAAAAAAGTTTAAAAGATAATTATTAATTGTGAAACACAATTAATATACATCGATAAATAATTATGATATAATGAGTTGGGTGATAATATGATATTTGAGCAAATATTAATGCTTTTCGCAGGAATCTTAGTCATTATTTTAGGTCCAGTTACTGGATTGTTATTTAAAACGCTAAGAGGTCAAAGATTGGTGAATAGAGTTGGTAATTCAGTTGCTAGAATTATTTATTTATTCATTGGGATTGCACTTATTCTTATCTCAATCTTCTTTGTATCATAACACAGAAATATGGGGTTGTTTCTGGATTCGACAGGGTAGTTAGCGCTTGATAAGCATGCCTTGGTGGTGCAAGTAAAAACACCAGGTTAAATATAACCGGAAATCAAAATTACGCTTTCGCAGCTTAATATATAAGCGCGATCTCCTCTTTTGGTAGTCTACGACTATTAGAGTGAGAACAGTAAGTAGACTATATTTAAATTGTACCGTCTTCACAATTTAAACGAATATAATAAGGCTCGTTAGTAACTTGGCTGTTTGATACTTGGTTGCTAATTAAAATAATTGTCAAACTAAGCATGTAGAAAGTTGAGTTTCGGCTATTTTGGACAGGGGTTCAAATCCCCTCAACTCCACCA
>JAFGXW010000032.1 GCA_016936415.1 Bacilli bacterium
GAAGAAATAAAAACAAGCTCGAAGTTTATTCGAGCTTGTTTCTTTTATTTAAAGTTTGTTCGATTAACAAATCATATTTTGATTTTACAACAGGTACTTCCTCTGTAAAATTATGTCTCACATAATAATAGAAAATGATTGCAACAATATATCGTAACGACAGAAACAAATTCTCATTTAGGTTTCGATATACTTTAAACGATTGTTCTACCGTTTGCCCAATATAGTCAACGTAGTAAAAATTTGGAACATTTTTGATTAGGTATTGAACACCTAGAAATACTAAAAAGAACAAGGTAACAATGATTTTTTCTAGCATAGAAAATCTGAGTTTTTTAAATTGTAAGTCGCCTTTATCTTCATACGTGAGTAAAACAAAATTGAACACAAAATATGCAAAAGTTCCGTTTAATGCAACATCAAAAGGTTTTGCTAATGGATGCAAGCTTGAGTAGATGATATAGAAAACAAGTAATGAGGATATCGTTAATAAGCCAAAATTTAATATTCTTGATCGATTAAGATGCTTTTTAATAATTGGATATAACGCAAGTACAATTAGTTGCACAAGAACCACAAGCGCAATGTAGATATATATTACAAATGTTAGTTCATAAAGTTTTCTTAGAAATACAAATAAAACAGCTAGAAAAAACATACGATTTACAGTCATGGCATCACTCTCCTATAGTATTATATCATAAAAAGTAAGAAAAAAAATGTCGTTTTCGACATTTTTTATTGTATATTTTGTTCAATAACCATAACCACAGGCATAATCATTGGACTGCGTTCAGTTTTGCTATAAATATAATCTGTAAGCAGTTTTGTAATATCTTTTTTAATGAAATTAATATTGATTTTTTTCATGCTTTGAAGTTTTCTTACAACTGTTTCTTCAACCATTTTAGCAATTTCATTTGTTAATTCTTCATGTTCTCTCATATAAATAAATCCTCGAGAGACTATGACAGGTTTTCCGATTAGTTGCATAGATGCTTCATCAATGGTGACAACGGCGTTTAAAAGACCGTCTTCACTTAACATTTTTCGATCTCGTATAACGACATTTCCAATGTCTCCAATACCTTTTCCATCAATATAAACTGCACCTGATTGAACTTTTCCAGCCACGCGTGCAGAATTTTTAGTAACGGCAAGAACATCTCCGTTATCCAGTACAAATTCATTTCCCTTTTTGACGCCAGTCATAATTCCGATTTTAGAATGAATTTTAAGCATTCTGTATTCACCATGAATTGGCATGAAATATTTTGGTTTGATTAATTTTAACATCAGTTTCATTTCTTCTTGTCCAGCATGACCAGATGTATGAGTATCTGTCAAAGGTGAGTTGATGATTACATTTGCACCCCTGCGAAATAGCATATTTATGGTTTTACTAACACTTGCTTGATTCCCTGGAATTGGACTACTACTAAAGATAACAGTATCGCCTTGCATTATTTTGATTTGGCGATGCGTACCAGCAGCGATTCTGGAAAGAGCAGCGAGAGGTTCCCCTTGTGAACCTGTACAAACGATTGTGATTTGATTGGCTGAATATTTATTGATTAATTTAGAATCAATAAAAGTATCTTTTGGTGCTTTGATATAACCCATATCAACACCAACTTCAATGGTTCTAATCATGCTTCTTCCAAACACGGCAACTTTTCTGTTTGTGGCAATACTTGCCTCAACAATTTGTTGCACTCTGTGAATATTAGAAGCGAAGGTAGCAACAACAGCTCTGCCTTCTATTTTTGTAAAAATATCTTTGATGTTTTCAGATACAGTTGTTTCACTTTTTGTGAAAGCATTAAGTTCTGCATTTGTAGAGTCACTTAACAACAATAATACACCTTTTTGTCCTAAAGCGGCCATCTTTTGATAGTCGGCATCTGGACCTGTTGGGGTAAAGTCAAACTTAAAATCGCCAGTATGGACAATAATTCCTTGTGGCGTATGTACCACGATTCCAAATGAGTCAGGAATAGAGTGGTTGGTTCTAAAGAAGCTTACCGCTAGTTTACCAAAAACAATCTTTTCATATTCTTGATATTCTATAATGTTAGCTTTGAATCCGCGATGTTCTTCCATTTTGTTTTTAATAAGACCTACAGCTAGTCCACTAGCGTAAATCTTTGGTATTTTTACTTGGCGTAATAAATAAGGTATCGCACCAATATGATCTTCATGACCATGTGTGATGATTAATGCCTTGATTTTTTCTTGATTTTCAAATAAGTAAGTATAATCGTTGATTACGTAATCAATCCCGAGTAATTGATCATCAGGAAAAAGAATACCAGAGTCAATTACTATCAACTCATCTTGGTACTCTACACAATACATATTTTTACCTACTTCACCAAGACCACCTAATGCAAAAACACCGACTTCGTTTTCATTTAAAAATTTATTTTGCATTATGAAATAGTCCTCCTTACATTGAATCGAGCTATCTATAATCATTATACTTTATTTTATATCTATATGACAGTGAAATGTTTTGAAAAGCCTTTTCATTGTGAACAATTTGATTGTATTTGTATATGATATATCGTAATTGTCAGTTATGAGGTGGTGTTTTTTCAATAATGTTATAAGTGATGATATATAGGAGGAGTGTTTGCATATAAAAATCACTTTTTTATAGCAACATAGTCATATTTATAATACATTTTTCGCTTCATAAAGCCATTTATCATTTTTCGTTGTTCGTTGTGAAAATTGTTCGGTATTGTATCAAAAATCCATAGTGCTATAATGGAGATTGAAAAAAATACGGAAAGGAGTTATAACTAGAATTCACTAGTTATTCACTTACAAAATGTTCTTCTTTGAAAATTACACGGTAACAAATGTTTTTGTTTTTATTGCGGTAGTAGCAGGGTTATTATTAATTAATGAAATTACTAGAAGAAATAAAATTTTATCCATCATTTTTTATATCACGATTCCAGTTGTCTTTACATTTACGGTATGGAGAACTGCGGCAACTTCTGAAAACACAGAAGGAAATTGGTTTGCATGGGTAAAAACGTATTCTGCACTTGCAGGAGTAGTAGGGTTTATGGCATTACGTTATTTTAAAAAGTTAAGCACAAACAAATATATGTTGTTTTTCCCAGCATTTATCTTGTCGGTGAATATTTTAGAAGCGGTGTTTAGAGATTTTGAAGTCTCTCGTTTAAATGGTGTAGTCGAAAATGGATTGTTCTTACAAGGTGGAGTATGGAATATTATAAATGGAATTGCTGGAATTATTAATATCATTACCATTACTGGTTGGGTAGGAATCAAGATTTCGAATAATAAAAGTCGTGACATGGTTTGGGCAGATCAACTTTGGTTCTGGATTATTGCTTATGGTATTTGGAATATGTCATATGTTTATAACTGTATTCCAGATAGAGCTTTTTATGCAGGGGTTTCATTAATTTTTGCATCCACTTTTGCTGCATTTGTGGGCACAAAAGGTGTTTGGTTACAACACCGAGCACAAACATTGGCGTTGTGGGCAATGTTTACTTTAACATTCCCTACATATTCAAATACAGAATATTTCAACATTGTTTCAACGCATGCAGATGCACCAAAATTAGTGCTTAGTATTTTGGCGATTGTATTCAATATTGGGGTATTGGTTTATGAAATTAAAACCATTATGAAGTCGAAACGAAATCCTATAAAAGAAGAATTGTATGTCGATACAAAAGCATATAAAGATATTTTAGCAGCAAATAAATTATTGTAATGTGTAAAAAAAAGTAACTGTTTTAACATTTCGTCAAAACAATTTTTGTTTGAAAAGTGTGAACACAGTATTTGATCAATCAATGTGAATAGTATCAAAAAAATATCTATTGTTTCGTTTGGATTAAGATTACAACAATGCACTTATAAGAGGTTCTCTTATGAGTGTTTTTTCTATTAATATATGGTATAATTAGGTGAGGTGTTAATATGAACAACAAGAAGATCATTTTCTTTGATATTGATCGAACATTATATGATCCAGATATCAAAGGCATTCCAGCATCAACCATTGAGGCTTTGAAAAGACTTCATGAGAATAAAGACATTGAAATTGCGATTGCAACTGGTCGTGCTTTTTATATGCTTCATATCATTGAAGAAATTAAGGAATATATCAATATATTTATTACGATAAATGGTCAAATCATTATTAAAGATGGTATGACTATATTTCGAAATCCCATTGACAAAGAGAAAGTAATCGCTGTTGTAAATCAATTAAATAAGCATAAAATGAAGTATGGTTTTTTAGGTGAATTTGATGAGACTTTAAATATTGTTGATGACAAAGGGAAAAAAGCATTTGAACTTGTCAGTATGAATTTACCAAGAATTGACCCTCATTTTTACCTCGATAATGATATTTTTCAAATGTGGGCTTTTTGTGAAAGAAAACATCATCGTGAATATAAAGATTTGTTTCAAGATTTAGAAGTTGTTGCCTGGCTTGGAGATGGGTTTGATATTTTAAGTAAGGGAATGAGTAAAAAAGAAGGGATAAAAAAGATTCTCGAGATGGAACAAATCCCTCTTGAAAATGCTTATGCTTTTGGGGATGGAGATAATGACATTGAAATGCTTGATTTTATACCAAATAGTGTTGCAATGGGAAATGCAAGTAAAAAAGCCAAAAAACATGCGACATATATGACAGATGATATTAAAAATGATGGAGTTCTAAAAGGGTTAGTTTCATTGGGATTATTACATGATTATTAAGAACATTCATTTTCAAGATTTGACGCTGAGGGAATATCCATTTAATCTTCCATCATTTCAACATTTAAGAACACTCGATCTAAATCAACCAATCACGATTTTTGTAGGTGATAATGGTAGTGGTAAAAGTACACTATTAAAAGCAATTGCATATTATAATAACTCAATCAATGTTTCCAAAGAAAAATTAGAGTCTGATTATTATAATAATAGTAAGCGATTCAGTGAGAAAATGAAGATTCAATATTCTGTAAAAACAAGAAATGGATTCTTCTTTTCAGGAGAAGAATTTATTACATATATTAATAACCTAAAACAAATGAAAACTGAGTTGCTTGTTGATGAAACAGAACTGCTTGAAGAATACAAAAACAAATCAGAGTATGTTCGTAATTTGGCACTAGGTCCAGTTCGCAATCAGCTATATGAACTGCGTACCAAATATGATGGTGAATTGAATACGAAATCACATGGAGAAGGTTTTTTGGATTTCTTTAAAGCAAGAATGCATTCAAAGGGTATCTATATATTGGATGAACCAGAAACACCATTGAGTGCGATGAATCAATATCAATTACTGGTTCTAATCACTGATTTGGTTAAGAATGGGTCACAAGTAATTATTGCAACACATAGCCCTATTTTGATGGCGTTGAAAGGTGCGAAAATTTATCATTTTTCAAATGAAACAATTGAAGAAATACAATATGATGATATTGAGAGTGTTGTTTTTACAAAACACTTTTTAAACAATAAGGATAATTTTTTAGACAGATTGTAGGTGGACCATGATAGCTTGTATTTTAGTCGATGTAAAAGCAAGAGAAGTTGATCGAACCTTTGATTATTTGGTTCCAGCTGAATTAGAAGAAATCATTGAAATCGGACAAAGGGTAACAGTGCCTTTTGGACCGCGTTTAATTATGGGCTATGTGTTGGATTTAAAAGAGAATACTGAAATTGGAAAATTAAAAAGTATCAACAAAATTTTAGACATTACTCCTGTCTTAAATCAAGAACTACTTGAGTTAGGAAAAACGCTAAGTATGCAAAATACAAGTCCACTGGTGAGTATCTATCAAGCAATGCTTCCACAAGCTTTGAAATCAAAGTACAAGAAAACTTTGCGTGTGAAAGATTCAACCAAACTGTCTCTTGAATTAGCACTTAGATTTAATAAATTTGGACTTTTGACATATGATGATTCTCTTAAACCATATTTCAAAGAAATCAAAAAAGAAATGTTAGAAGGAAACATTGTTCTCAAGTATGAAGTGTCACAATTTAAAAATAAAAGTTACTTGAAAAAATTAAAATTAATCAATCCTGAGGTTATGATTAGTGGGTCAAAACAAAAAGCTATTATTGAATATTTGAAAACCAATCAAGATGCATTAAAATCTGTTGTTATGAAAGACCTAAATACAACGGCATCACCAATCAAAAGTTTGGTTGATAAAGGGATTGTTGAAGAATATAGTGAAGAAACGTATCGTGAAGTGAAAAGCATTTATGGGATTCGTAAAAAAGAAGTGGTCTTAAACCAAGAACAACAAGTTGTTTATGATGCCATTAAAAAACAACTCAACGAAGAGAAAGTTTTTCTACTTCATGGAATTACAGGAAGTGGTAAAACGGAAATCTATTTGAATATCATTGAAGATGTATTGGCATCTGGAAAAGAAGCGATTATGCTTGTCCCAGAAATTAGTTTAACGCCAATGATGGTCTCAAGATTCAAGGGGCGTTTTGGTGATCAAGTTGCTTTAATGCATAGTGGACTTAGCGCTGGAGAAAAATATGATGAATGGCGAAAGATTGTTCGTCAAGAAGTAAAGGTTGTTGTTGGAGCTAGAAGTGCTATTTTTGCTCCTTTTACCAATCTTGGAATTATCATTATAGATGAAGAACACACGAGTTCATATAAACAAGAAGATTCTCCAATGTACCATGCCAAAGATGTTGCATTAGAGCGAATCAAACACTTTCGCATCCCATTGGTACTTGGAAGCGCTACACCGAGTGTGGAAAGTTATTATAAAGCACTCTATCATGAATATGAGCTATTACAATTAACACATCGTGCCAATCATACGACATTACCAAACGTATACATTGAAGATATGCGTTTTGAGTTTCAAGGTGGTAATAGGAGTATCTTTTCAAAAAGACTCGCGGAATTGATCCAAGATCGATTGCATAAAAAAGAACAAATCTTATTGTTACTCAATCGTAGGGGTCATTCTACGTTCGTTATGTGTCGAAATTGTGGAGAGGTCATTATGTGTCCTAACTGTGATATTTCATTAACATACCACGAAAATAAAAACCGCTTGGTATGTCATTATTGTGGACATAACGAAAGTAATCCTACTATATGCCCTAGTTGTGGATCAACACACATTAGATATATGGGGATAGGTACAGAACGCGTAGAAGAATATATCAATGTAACTTTCCCAGAAGCAAAAGTCATTCGAATGGACACTGACACCACTAACTTCAAAGGAGCTCATGAAAAAATGTTGTTTGATTTTGAGCAAAATGGTGATATATTACTAGGTACACAAATGATTTCCAAAGGACTTGATTTTCCAAAGGTAACACTCGTTGGTGTCATAGCCGCAGATATGAGTTTGGGTCTTCCTGACTATAAAGCAATAGAGAGTACTTTTCAGTTACTGACACAAGTTTCAGGCCGTGCTGGAAGACACGACTTAGAAGGTGAAGTTGTGATTCAAACATATAATCCAGATCACTACGCAATTAAACATGCTAAGCATCATGATTATGAAGCGTTTTATCATACTGAAATGGAAATTAGGAAGTTAGCAGGATACACCCCATACTTTAATCTTGTGCAAATCATTTTAAGTGACAAAGATGTAAAATTGGTATTAAAGCATGGGTCAAAGTTGGTGCTTCATCTTCGTAAAACACTAGAAGGTAATGTGACTGTTTTGGGACCAGTTTTACCAAAAATTGCGCGAATTAATAATTACTATCGTGCACAAATAATTATTAAGTATCAATCATCAAACAATATGGATGAAGTTTTAAAAAATATATACAGTGAATATAGTGTGTTTTTGACAATTGCCATTGATAAAAACCCTAGTTTACTTTAGGAGTGAAACAATGAAAATAGTATTTATGGGTACACCCCAATTTAGTGTGAAAATTTTAACAGCCTTACATGAAATGTATGGCGTTTCTTTGGTCGTAACACAACCAGATAAAGCAGTAGGAAGAAAAAAAGTAATGACATATAGTCCAGTCAAAGAAGAGGCGTTACGATTAGGGATTGAAGTATTTCAACCAACTGTGATTAAACAAGATTTTAATCGAATTTTAGAAATAAAACCAGACATCATCATTACCGCAGCATATGGACAGATTATTCCAAACGAAGTAATTGATTATCCAAAATATGGATCACTCAATGTTCATGGTAGTTTGCTTCCTTTACTGCGTGGTGGAGCACCGATTCAACGCGCGATTATGAGAATGCATAACATCACTGGAATTACCATTATGTATATGGCATATAAAATGGATAGTGGTGATATTATCTCACAAAAAAGTATTCCAATCTTACCATATGATACTTCTGAAACTTTATTTGATAAATTGAGTATTTTAGGGAAAGATTTATTACTCGAAACATTGCCAGAAGTATTTGCTCAAACGAATAAAAGAATTCCTCAAGATCCACATTTGGTAACTTATGCATATAATTTAAAACGTGAAGAAGAGCAAATAAATTGGGATCTATCTATGGAAGAAATCGATGCACATGTTCGTGCTTTTACCAAAGAACCAGGATGTTTTACAACCCTTGAAGGTAAAATATTAAAGGTTTATCGTGTGGAGATGATGGCATGTGCTAACTTTGAAGATTTACATCAAAATGATGCCAACGGAACAATTTTAAAAATCTTCAAAGATGCTATAGGCGTAAAATGTTCTAACGGCGTTATTAAAATAAAAGAAGTGCAATTAGAAGGTAAAAAACGACAATCAGTTGAGGTCTTTTTATCAGGTGCAGGTAGAAATATAATTGCCGAACATAAACAGTTTAAATAATTTGCAAATATGTTATAATAATATAAATAGAGGTGATTATATGGGAGCAAGAACATTGTTTTCACGAGAAGAAATGCTTGAGTTAAATATTAAAACATTAAAAGAACGAACTGTTACAGTAGAAGAAATTGCTGAAGTTGCCTATCGTCAACAAGCAAAATGGAGTCCAGAAGCTTCAATGAAAGAAGCCATCGAGTCTGTAGAAAAAATATTATCATTAAGAGATACATTTCATCTATTACAACTTGGTGCTGAAATTGATCGTTTGACCGATACAAAAATGATACAAGGTCCGATCTATGACATTTTAAAATCTGATTTAGGAATGTTTGGAATTGATGAACTTTTTGGTCTTGAACTTGCTGGTCTTTATGGGACTATTGGTAAAACAAATTTTGGTGATATTGATGTCAATAAACCACTTGTTGTATCACGTTTAAATGACGTTGGAAAAGATGGAAATGGAATGTGTCATACTTTTATGGATGATATCGTGGGAGCTATTGCAGCAGCAGCCTCTACTCGTATTGCACAAATAATTAATGAAGATGAGGCTAGAAAAGATCCTCATGTGAAAGCGATAAAACTTGATTTAGATCTATAGAGGTGTTTATATGGCCAATAATCAAAAAAATATAGATGATTTTTTTCGTAAACCTATTGAAAAAGAGGAACCAGAACAACTAAAAAAATACATCAACGATTTGAACAAAGGAATTGATCCGAATAAAAAGACTTCTACAGATAAAATCGCTGAATTTTTCAAAGGTTTGGTTGAAAAAGTAAAGGTATATTACCCTGGAAGAAAGAAAAAAGAGGAAAATGAAAAATCTTCCACTTTTCGTCGTAAAATCCGCATTTATTATAAAATAATCTTAAAAAAAATCGCAGATAAATTCAATTTTGAAGCAGGTGTTGATATTCTCGATGATACCTCAGTACTTTACCGTCGTAATCTTGTAAATAAAAACATCTTATTGGTTACGAATATTGTGTTTATTATTTTTACATTGATTGGTAATCAAAACCCTAATTATGCTGTTATTGCTGGATTTGGTATTATGATGCCAGTTATCAATACAACTTTAAAAAGAATCATCCATGAACAACCTAGAACACTTGTAAAACAACAACTTGCTATGTACATTGGTAGTGTGTATATTTTGTTTGCGAGTTTCGGCGTTTATATAAAATTGGTTGTCAGTGCAGTATCGCTAACGATTGGAGATGTGCTTACCAATGTCGGGTTAACGACTGGAGAAATGCAAATTGAAATCATGAATCGTTCTATGAGTGCTTTAACCGATGCTTCAATTGCACAAGCAGGATATATCTTGATTTACTTTGCTTTGGTTGTAATTGCATTATACCAAGATCCTACATTACTTCGTGTTTTGTTTAAATGGGTTTTGGGATTGTTGACAATTACACACATTTTTATCATGTATCCATTATACGAACATGCACATAGTATTAACGAATTGTATACTTATTTAGCAATTACAAATAATAATATTTTTATTGATATTGTGTTACGTACTATTTTATTGGTTGTATTCTTTATCGCATTATATTCATCAGTATCTATCGGTGAAATGATGAACAGTAAGCGTAAAGAAGAATTAATTAAAAGAAGAGATATGGAAATTGATTTTAAGGCTGTCGTAGGTGATGTTTTTGATGTGATTGGCGTTTTTAATTCTAATACCATTAACCAATCAAAAGAAGATGCACATCGTGTTGCTGAACTTGCTAGTAGATTAGCAAGTGTACTTGGACTAAGTTCAAATGTTTGCACAGAGATCTATGACTACAGCGTCATTCATGTTGAAAAAGTAAATGCATTATCCATACTAGAATATGAAGGAAAAGATGTTCTTAATGAAAGAGATTATCAAGTAATTCGTGAAAAAACGATTCTTGGATCTGTCATTATCAAGCGTCTTCAATTGAATCAAAAAAGTGAAGATATTGTTAGAGCTCATTTCGAGAAAACTGTAGAACCAGGGTTCACTGAACGTATGAAACGTGTACAAAGAAGCCAAGAAGGGCAAATTATTTTATTGGCTGAAATGTATGATATTATTCGACAAAATCGTAATTATAAAAACCAACTAAAGCACAAAAGAGCCATTGATCTTTTGGAACTAGAGTTTAAGGAATATTTTGAACCTTACATCCTAGATCGTTTTATGAAGTACCAATTGGAATTTGAATCGTTTTATGAAAAATACAAGTATAAGAAATAGTTTGAATAGATTCGAAAAGACCCCAAAAATCTAAATCAAAGTTAGGAGTGATTTCATGAACTTATTTGTTGATTTTCTAATCATAATTGTCTTACTAATTGTCATTGGTTTGTTTATTATAAGATCACGTTTTCGCTTACTAAAACTTTGGAAAGAGGTTTCCATCAAAGAAGTGATTTTCCATAAATTACTGTCAGATACTACAAATCTATTTTTCGAAAGTAAAGAGCTTTTTATTGGAGAAGATTATCAAGCCATCTTTAAAAAGCTAACGAAATACAAAAAGAAGAAGTTAAGACATTTGTTATTAAAAGAACGTCAGGATTTATTTCAGCTGCTAAATAGTATGTACAATGAAATTGAAGATTTACCTGAGGAACAATACATACCTTTAAAGCAAATGTTTAATGAGCTACAAAAAGCACGACGTATTTTTAATACAAAAGTACTTTTATACAATCAAACAATCAGTGTTTTTCCTACAAGATTTCTCGCAATAAAATTGAATTTACAAATCAAAGAATATTTCGGTTAAAACACTTCAATTTGAAGTGTTTTTTTGTTTGTTTTTGTTTTTTTTACAAACGCTTACAAAAAAATCGGTAAAACACTTGCTTTATGATATATTATATGTATAATATTATATGTATTTAAAAATATATATTCACGATCAGAGGTCGAAGCAGATGAAATTTGTATATGCAAATGAAAAAAACGCTAATTTATTTCAAGCCGTTTTGGTTCAAAACGACCTTTGTTTTATATCATTAGAATTGTAATCAAAAAGGATATTTATCTATTGAGATATTTGTCCTTTTATCATTTTGGGAGGATCACAAATGAAGACAGTGATTATTGGCGTTATTGGAGCGGATGTACATGCAGTTGGAAACAAAATTATTGATTATGTTTTATCACAAAATGGGTATAACGTTGTTAATATTGGAGTGCTTTCAACACAAGAAGATTTTATAAATGCGGCTATTGAAACAAGTGCTCAAGCGATTTTGATTTCTAGCTTATATGGTCACGGTGAAATGGACTGTCGTTATATGAGAGAAAAATGCGATGAAGCAGGACTTGAAAATATTAAACTATATGTTGGTGGAAACATTGTAGTTGGAAAACAAGATTTTACAGAAGTTGAAAAAAGATTTAAAGACATGGGATTTGATCGTGTCTATCCACCAGGGGTAAAAATTGAAGATGCCCTTGCTCACCTGAAGGAGGATATCGGTATCTAATGAAACCATACCTTTTAGTTGATTTTGGATCTACCTATACAAAACTGACTTGTGTTGATTTAGAAAAGGAATACATTATTGGTACTTCTAAAGCAACCACAACAGTTACAACAAATGTCCTAGATGGTTACAATAAAGCTTTCGAAAGACTAATCAGAGACCATCCCGAAATCAAAGAAGAAGAGATTGTGGGTATTTTAGGATGCAGTAGTGCAGCTGGTGGTTTGAAAATGGCTGCAATAGGTCTTGTGGAAGAGTTAACTGTTGAAGCAGCGAAAAGAGCTTGTTTGGGTGCTGGAGCCATTGTGAATTTGGTTTTTTCACATCACATGACAAAGCGTGAAGTTAAACAATTAGTCGAAGCTGATATCGATATTATTTTGCTTGCTGGTGGTACAGATGGGGGAAATACAGAATGTATTATTCACAACGCCAAAAAATTGAAAGAGGCAGATATTAAAGTACCGATTATTATTGCTGGGAACAAAGATGCAGTAGATGAAATTGAAGAGATGTATGAAGGTACAAATCTACAATATTATGTTGTCTCAAATGTAATGCCTCAATTAAAAAAACTTGATGTAAAAGAAGCAAAAGATATTATCCGTAAAATCTTTATTGATAAAATCATTGAAGCAAAAGGAATTAAGAAAGCAGAAGAAAAAATAGGCCAACTCATTATGCCTACTCCTGAAGCTGTTTTACAAGCTGCGGAACTATTATCCAAAGGGTATGAAGAGGAAGAAGGTTACGGAGACTTAATGGTAATTGACATTGGTGGTGCTACAACTGATGTTCATACGATTGGTGAAGGATTCCCAAAACGTACCGAAGTTATTATGAAAGGATTACAAGAACCATTTTCAAAAAGAACGGTTGAAGGTGATCTTGGTATGAGATATAGTGCGAACGCACTACTGAGTTTGGTATCTGATTATGAGTTTAGAAAGTATTTTGATGAAGATGATAAATGCAATCACAACATTACAAAATCACTAAATCGTCGTAAAGATAATGTTGATTTCATACCACAAACAAAAGACGAAGAAGAATTTGATAAAGCAATCGCAAAAATATGTTGCGATGTATCCATGAGTCGACATGTTGGGCATGTTGAAGTAGTACATACACCACTTGGTGACATGTATTATCAAACAGGAAAAGACTTGTCAGGTATCAAATATGTGATTGGTACTGGTGGGGTTTTAATTTCGAATGTTGATGCAAAAAACATTTTGAAGCAAGTAAATAAAAAATCAGATCGTATTTTGGAACTAAGACCAAATAACCCTAGTTTCTTAATCGATAAAAGTTATATTTTAGCATCAATGGGATTGTTATCACAAAAATATCCTCGATTGGCGCTTAAGTTAATGAAACAATACTTATTATAAGGAGATGTATGATGGTAAAAAATGTCAAAATACCTCTAGAGGAATTTTTAGAAATAAGAAAAGAAGTATTATTGCAATGGCCAACAGGAAGTCATCCAATGCTAGATTTGGAAGAGTCTGTGAAACGATTGAAAAGTGTACCTGCTCATAAAAACTTTGCACTGAAATTACGAGATGCAAAAGCAAAAGGGATTACATTGATTCAACCGCGTGCTGGTGTTGCAAGAATCAATGAGCATATTGAATTATTACAATATTTGGAAAAAGAAGGTCGTGCTGATTTTTTACCATCAACGATTGATTCATATACAAGACATAATCGTTATCAAAACGCAGAAGATGGTATCAATGAATCAGAAGCAAAAGGGAGATCACTATTAAATGGATTCCCTGCTGTTAATCATGGTGTTGATGGTTGTACGAAAGTATTTGAGAGTGTGAATTCTCCTCTTCAAGCACGTCATGGGACACCCGATGCACGATTATTATCTGAAATCATTCATGCTTCTATGTGGACTTCAAATGAAGGTGGAGGTATTTCTTACAATATTCCATATGCGAAAAATATTAGCTTAGAAGATACCATCATCTATTGGCAATATGTTGATCGACTAGTGGGGTATTATCAAGAACAAGGTATTGAACTTAATCGTGAGCCATATGGTCCACTTACTGGAACATTGGTTCCGCCTTCGATATCAAACACAGTCGCTATTATTGAATCATTATTGGCAGCTGAACAAGGTGTAAAAAACATTACTGTTGGTTATGGTCAAGGTGGAAATCTTGTACAAGACGTAGCTGCTTTAAGAGCACTTGAAGAACAAACAAATAGCTATTTAAAACTGTTTGGATATGAAGATGTTTTTGTTACGACTGTCTTCCATCAATGGATGGGTGGATTCCCAGAAAATGCTTCTGAAGCAATGGGTTTAATTGCCTACGCGAGTACTGTGGCTGCACTAGGTAAAGCAACGAAAATGATTACAAAAACTTCACATGAATCTTTTGGTGTTCCGACAAAAGAAGCAAACGCAGAAGGATTGAGAACGTCAAAAATGGTTGTTAATTTATTACGCGATCAAAAGATGGCAGAATCAGAAGAATTGGAACGTGAAATTACTCAAATCAAAAAAGAAGTTGACAACTTAATTCACGCAGTGGTTCGAGTTGGAAAAGGCGATATTGCAAGTGGTATAGTAGCTGCGTTTAAAAATGGCTTAATTGATGTTCCATTTGCCCCAAGTGAATTAAATGCTGGTAAAATATTGCCGGCGAGGGACATTGAAGGTAAAATTAGAATCTTAGAATTTGGTAACTTAGCATTTGATGAAGAGGTAAGAGCATTCCATCTTCAAAAATTACAAGAGCGTGCCGTTCAACAAAATAGAGAAATTTCAATTCAAATGACTATTGATGATATTTATGCTGTATCTGATGGATATTTAGTTGGAAAAAGCAAACAATAAAGGAGAAACACTATGAAGATTACAAACGTCATCTGTTCACAATCACTAACAGGTTTTTATTTTGATGACCAAAAAGCGATAAAAGCAGGAGCAACGCAAGATGGGTTTACATATAATGGTGAACCTGTAACACCGAAATTTAGTGCAATTAGACAAAAAGGTGAAGCGGTATCAATTATGTTCGTTCTAGAAGATGGTCAAGTGGCCATCGGTGATGCGGCAGCTGTTCAATATAGTGGTACTGGAGGAAGAGACGATCTTTTTCTAAGTGAAGAAGGTATTCAAATTTTAGAAAATCATATCAAACCATTATTAATTGGGCAAGATATATCAAAATTTAGACCAATGGCTGAAAAAATTGATTCATTACGCATTGACGGAAAGTTAATTCACACTGCATTACGATATGGATTATCTCAAGCTTTGTTGGATGCAGCAGCAAAAGCCAACAAATTGACAATGGCAGAAATCGTACGTAAAGAATATCATTTATCAAATGAAGAGTATCATCGTATTCCAATGTTTGCACAAACTGGTGATGACCGATATAATAATGTTGATAAGATGATCATTAAAGAAGTTGAGGTTATGCCTCATGCTTTAATCAATAATATTGAGAAGAAATTAGGATTTCATGGTGAAATCTTAAAAGAATATGTTGCTTGGTTACGTGGAAGAGTATTACAACTGCGCACTAGACAAGATTACTCACCTATTTTTCACATAGATGTTTATGGAACCATTGGGACTATTTTTGACAATGATTTCCAAAAAATCTATGGATATGTAAAAGAATTAGAAGAATTAGCTGCTCCATTCACGCTTCGTATTGAAGGACCTGTAGATGCTGGTAATAGACATGATACAATGGTTGCATTACGAGAAATTACTCGTTTGATTGATCAAAATCACTCAAACGTAGAAATTGTTGCTGATGAGTGGTGTAATACACTTGATGATGTAAAATATTTTGCTGATAACAAAGCAGGACATATGTTACAAGTTAAAACACCAGACTTAGGTGGGGTTAATAATGTGATTGAAGCATTAATTTATTGTAAAGAAAAAAATATTGGTGCTTATAGCGGTGGAACATGCAATGAAACAAATATTAGTGCTGAAGTAACTACAAACATCGCTATTGCTTGCGAAGCAAAACAATGTTTGGCAAAACCAGGAATGGGTACTGATGAAGGAATCATGATTGTCAATAATGTCATGAATCGTACACTTGCATTAATTGCGAATAGAAAATAAAGTTACGAGGTGATAATATGAAAGTAACAGCTGGATCATTGGAGTCGAGTGATTGTTTCATTACAATATCAAAATCAGACACATTGGTAATTGACATTGAAAGTGTTGTTTTTGAACAATTTGGAGATGACATTTTAAAGGTGATTTCAGACACGTTAAATTCTCATAAAATTACCAAACTACATGTCCTTTGTCAGGACAAAGGAGCACTGGACTATACGGTTAAATCACGACTAGAAACAGCGATTAAAAGGATGGGTGAAAATCATGAGTAGAAGCTATTTGTTTATACCTGGAAATACCCCAAACATGATTCAAAATCTTGATGTTTTTGAAAGTGATGCAGTGATTATTGATTTTGAAGATTCTGTGATGAGTTATGATAAAGATGCTGCGCGTATTTTAATCAAAAACTTTTTACAAAAATTTCACGAACAAGTTGGAAATATATACATTCGTATCAACGATGTTGAAAATAGCAATTTTGAATCAGATGTGAATGATACAAAAGATCTTCATATTGCTGGATATGTATTACCTAAAGCATCTGTAGAAGCAGTGAACACCTTATATAAAATATGCAATGGACTTGATATAATTCCGATTATTGAATCACCTCTTGCGCTATTAGAATCACAAAAGATTGCTGCATCAAAAGGTGTGGTTGGTCTTTTATTTGGTGCAGAAGATTTTACCAAAGAGATGGGAATAGAACGTACATTAGAAGCAAAAGAGTTGCTCTACCCTAGAAGTCATATTGCAGTTGTTTGTAAAGCATATAACATCGAAGCAATCGATACTCCATATACTGCAAAGGACGATGAAACTGGATTGGAACAAGATGCCATTGCTGCAAAACAATTGGGATTTACTGCCAAAGCACTGATTCATCCAAATCAAGTGGATGCAATTAATCGAATATTTGCACCATCACCTGAAGAAATCTTACAAGCAAAGAGAATCATCAAAAAGAGTGAAGAATCTCAAAAAGGTGCGTTTAGTTTAGATGGAAAAATGATTGATTTACCAATTATAGAAAAAGCTAAAAAAGTGTTAGAAAAGGCCCAAAAATACGGTTTGTAGGTGATAAAATGGGACAAAATATTAGCATAACAAAACCGCTCATCAATAGTATTGATGAACTTTTTGGGTTCATTGATATGAATGAAAATAAGAATCTATCTTTTCATCACCATTTACGTAATGGAGATGGCGTAATTAACTATGTTTTACAACACTATATTACAAAAGGAATAACTGGATTAAACTTATACCCAAGTAGTATTTTTCCAGCTTATACATCTATATTGACTTTATTGAAGAACCAACAAATAAACAATATTACGACAAACTATTGTAATGGCAGTGTAGCAACGTATATTTCTGAAAATGGACTACCTGGAACATTTACCATGCAAACACATGGGGGTAGAGCTAGAAGTATACAAGAAGGATTGTCAAAAATTGACATTGCCTTTATTGCTGCGCCTTATGTGAATATATATGGTGATGCCATTGGTTATGATGGAAAGAATTGTTTTGGTAGTATGGGGTATGCTGTTGTAGACTCTGAGTATGCTAAAATTACAGTTCTAGTCACAGATACGATTGTTGATGAACCCATTTCAAATCCTGAAATATTAGGTAAAAATGTTGATTATATTTTGAAGGTGGACTCCATTGGAGACAACAGTGGTATTGTTTCTGGAACCACGGAAATTACCAAAAATCCGATTGGCGTAAAAATCGCCAAAAACACGTCTAGACTGCTTCATGAACTTGGGTTGATTAAGAATGGGTTTAGTTTCCAAAGTGGAGCTGGTGGTGTTAGCTTGCGTGTGACGAAAGATGTCAAAGAAATCATGAAAGAACAACATATTAAAGCTAGTTTCTTTAGTGGTGGAATTACAAAATATCATGTTGATATGTTAGAAGAAGGTTTGGTGGATGAATTATTTGACGTGCAATGCTTTGACTTAGAGGCTGCACATTCATTGAAAAGAAATAAAAACCATCATGCCATAAGTGCTTCAACATATGCCAATCCAACAAATCCCGCTCAAGTAATTAAAGATTTGGATGTTGTTATATTGGGCGCAACTGAAATTGATTTGAATTTTAACGTCAATGTCACCACGGATTCTCATCAAACCATCATCGGTGGTAGTGGAGGACATAGTGATACTGCTTCTGAAGCGAAAGTATCTGTGATTGTATCCCCACTCATTAAAGGAAGACTTTGTGTCATTAAAGAACGCGTCACAACAATTACTACCTTAGGGAAAAATGTTGACTGTTTGGTGACAGAAAGAGGAATTGCAATCAATCCTCTTCGTCAGGATTTAATAGAAAAATTGAAAGATTCAAAATTAAAGATTTGTACGATAGAAGAGTTGTTAGAAAAAGCATATCATTATACAAATAAACCGAAAAACATGATAAAAAGGGAACAAATTATTGGTGAAATCGAAGATAGAACACACGATATTATTGATTATTTATATCAAAAATAAGGAGTGATTTTATGTTTCAAATTAGGGAAGTAATCTTAGAAGAAGAACGTGAATTATTAATCAAATTTTTACTCAAAAACAGTTTAGACTATGATTCTGATATTGATTATTCTATTCTTGTTTACGATGGAGAAAAATTAGTGGGGACATCTTCTTTAGCAAACAATGTTATGAAGTGTATTTTGGTTTCTCCAGAATATACCATGCAAAATATCACAGGACTAATGTTCTCCCATTTGGTTCATTATTTGTCAGAAAAAGGTGTAAACCATTATTTTGTTTTTACAACACCAGCAAACGAACCTATTTTTCTTAGTTTAAATATGAAAAAAATTGTGGAAACGATGAACACAGTTTTGCTTGAAGGTGGAGAATATATTGATACTGTTTTGGCTAATTTAAAAGCACAGTATCATGTTAGCTCAAAACGAAAAGCTTGTGTGATAATTAATGCGAATCCCATGACATTAGGTCATCTATATTTAATAGAAACAGCGGCAAGTGAAAATGAAGAAGTACTGGTCTTTGTTGTCAGTGAAGATCTTTCGAGTTTTCCATTTGCCGATCGATTTGAGATCATAAAAAAAGCAACAAGTCATCTGAAAAACGTGATAGTGCTACCTACACTTTCCTATTTGGTTTCAAAAATTACGTTTCCAAAATATTTTTTAAAGGAAGATCAACTAATTAATGATGAACAAACATTAGTAGATGTTTTGGTTTATAAAGAATATTATGCAAAAGTATTTCATATAAATAAACGATATTTAGGAGAAGAACCTTTTTCGTTTAACACCAATAAATATAATCACGTTTTAAAAGATTATTTAGGAGATCACATCAAAATTATTGCACGTAAAAAACAAGGTAGCAATGTAATAAGCGCTTCGCTTGTTAGAAAATACATAAAAGCCAATAAATTAGATGAAATCAAAAAATATGTTCCACTTGCAACATATGATTATTTACGATCTGAAAAGGGACAAAAAGTGATTCATGCCATCCAAGAAAAACAACTAGGGAGACACTAAATGGACATTTTAACTGCACGAGAGACAAGAGCGCATCACATTGAAAAAATCATGAAAGAGCATGTTCATAAAACCATTATTGTTATGAAGGCAAATGTTCCAGGAATAGATAAGAATCCGAAAAGAATGGTTTTTGTGTGTCGATTTTTTCACAAATTATTAATTGACACATTTGGTAATCAAATTCTTGAATATCATTTTGTAAAATCGATTGATGGTGATTATACATATTATGTTGTTGAAGAAAAAGGAACCATTGTTAAAGAAAAGACAATTGTAATAGAAGAAGAAAATGTTTTAGGTAAATTAATTGATTTAGATGTTTACGATGAGAAAGCCATTACTCGTAGCGACTTAGAATGTGAAATGCGACAATGTTTGATATGTGATAATTACGCTCATGTTTGTGTGCGTAATAGGACACATCCACAAACAGAAGTAATTGGCAAAGTAAATGTAATCGTGAATGATTTTTTAACAGAATTAATCCTTTCAAAAACAATCAAATGTATTTATTATGAGCTGGAACTTTACCCTAAATTTGGTCTAGTATCAAGTAGGAATAATGGAAGTCATTCTGATATGTCTTTTGAAACTTTCGTTCAAAGTATTTTTGCAATCAAACCTTTTATTCGTGACTTTATACTATATGGTATTAATGATTTAGATAATCCGTTAATATTAAAAGAAATTGGGATTCGTGCGGAAAAAGCAATGTTCGAAGCGACCAATGGTATTAATACGCACAAAGGCTTAATTTTCTTACTAGGAATCTTTTTACCCGTATTTACAAAAGCAATCATTCAGCAAGAGACTCCGCAATCCATAAAGAAACAAATTAAAATCTTGTCAAATGAAATTATTGGGAAATATTATGATGGAATCAACAATAAGAGTAATTTATCCCATGGTGATAAAATCTTTCAAACACACGGATTAAAAGGCATCAGAGGACAAGCATTAAGTGGAATGAATCTTGTCTTTGAGTGCCCTGATTATCAAGAAAAACCAAGTGAGTATGTATATCATGAGTACCTATTGTACTTTATGAGTCGCTTAGATGATACTACCATCATTCATAAGAATGATTTAGAGACACTACAAGAAGTGAAAAAAACCGCCGCATCTATTGTGGAAAGAGGTGGGTATTCTAATCATATTTCAGAAGTGAATCTCATTAGTGAACAGTATCTAAAACGTAACATTTCTCCAGGTGGTAGTGCGGATTTACTGGTTATAAAGATTATTTTTGAAGAGATGAAATATCTACTGAAAAATTAATAATCATTTCAAAATGATAAAATAAAAATCGACTATCCGTCGATTTTTTTATATTTATTACCTTGATATGAATTTCTTTTACGGAGTTCTTTGTCAATTTCATTCATGACAACAAATTTCTTTAAACTCCACAAAGGTGCAATTAATAAATCTTTTGGTGCATCTCCTGTTAGGCGGTGAATGATAATGTTTGGATTTAATATTTCCAGTTGATCACAGGTAATTTGAACATATTCTTCTAATGTGAGAACGGGAAAAGGTTCTTCTTCATATAATTTTCCTAATTTTGTATGTTTCATAATATGTAATAAATGGATTTTTATACCTTGTATGTCTAATGTATTTAAATGCATTACGGTTTGCATCATCATGCTTGGGGTTTCGATATGAAAACCATTGATGATATGGACAACTACATCAATATTTCTTTTTCGAAGTTCTTTCACGGCATTATCAAAACATGCTAAATCATGTCCTCGGTTCATAAAATCACTGGTAGCGGGGTGAATAGACTGTAGACCTAATTCTACTTGGAGGTAAGTTATTTGATTGATTTCCTCTAGTAAATCATAGATGTCATCACTTAGTGCATCACAACGAGTAGCGATGCTTAATCCAACAATTTTATCATCAAGTTTTAACGCATCATAGTATAATTTTCGAAGTGAAGTAACATCACTATATGTGTTTGTATTTGCTTGAAAATAGGATATATATAATCCATCATTCCATTTTTCTTCCATCATATTTTTTACGACATTGAACTGTGCTTGTAACGATAATGATTTATCTCCTGCAAAGTCACCACTTCCGAGTTCTGTGCAATAGATGCAACCACCATATCCACTTTTTCCATCTTTATTGGGACATGTAAAATTCCCGTTTAAAGATATTTTAAAAACCTTTTTACCAAATTTTTCTCTGTAAAAAGCATTCAGTGTATTAAAACGTTTTTCTGATGTCATTAAATTCATATTATCACCTGAATTTATTTTAACACATTTTTATAAAAAATAATTGTTATATGTTATAATGACAAAAGGTGATAGTATGTTTGGTCGAGTGAGAGATGGCTTGGTTTATCCAAAAGAATTGTTGAAATATCGAAAAGACAAATTGATATATGTGTTTTTATATATATTATTTTTTGCTGTACTATTGAGTACAACATCAATTGTTTATATGATTACATTTGACGGCTTAACATATACCGAAAAAGAGACGATTCAAAATGATTTTGCACCTATCTCTAGTAATTGTCAGATGAGTAATGAGATATTGGAATGTACGAATGAATCGAGCACATTGGTATATGAAAATGGATATACAAGATTTTATCTAAATTCTTACGATGAACTCGATAGCAGTCTATATCAAAGTGATTTATTTACTGTGGTTGTTCACGGTGATTCTGTTAATTTTATGATGTCTGGTACTACGATTTCTAAGGTTAAAGTTTCTGAATTACCAACTGCTTTTCATAATTTAGACTTTACCCTTCAACAAAGTGATCCTGAACTATTTTACAGCACATTATTTGAAGGGGTAGATGAAGTGTTATCCAATACAATTATTTACTGGGGAACGCTCTCGATTCTGATTAGTACTGTTTCAGCAATGTTGATGTATAGTTTCTTTATATTTATTAGTGCATACTTTATGAAAAAGCGTTTTGTCATTATTCCGTTTAAACAATTGTTTGTTTTAACGACATATGCAAGTACAGGATTATTTGTTATATTAATCTTTAATAGTTTGATTGGTTTGGATTTGTTCTTGATAATTATATTGTTGATATTTGCATTTAGACAAAACAGTATTTTGAACCTTGAAATTGAGCGTAGATTACGAAATAAGTCTTGATTAAAGAATGGCCATATGTTATCATACATGTAGAAAAACGAGGAACTAGAGGTAGTAAATTTTCATTTATTGATAGAGACCTAATGGTTGGTGTAAATTAGGAATAAATGTTTATTGAATTAGTCTAGGGAGTTACTTAAATGCAACCCGTGAGTTTAAGTCGTTGCTCGGCGTTAACGAGAAAAGTGCTAGGTAACTAGAACAAAGGTGGTACCGCGGAAAATTGATTTCGTCCTTATTTTTAAGGGCGATTTTTTTATTATAAAAGGAGTGAAAATATGGAATACAATCACAAAGAAATTGAAAAGAAATGGCAGGATCATTGGTTTAACAACAAACGTTTTGAAGCGGTTGATTTTAGTGAGAAACCTAAATATTATAATCTAGTAGAATTCCCATATCCATCTGGTGAAGGAATGCATGTGGGTCATATTCGAGCATATTCTAGTTTGGAAATTGTTTCAAGAAAACGTCGTATGGAGGGTTATAATGTGTTGTTTCCTATCGGATTTGATGCATTTGGACTACCTACTGAAAACTATGCAATTAAGAAAAAAGTTCATCCAAGAATTGTCACAGATAAAAATATTGAGATTTTTCTAAATCAATTAAAAACAGGTGGGTATAGCTTTGATTATGACCGAGTCATTGATACCACACAAGAAGATTATTATCGTTGGACACAATGGATCTTTGTTCAATTATTCAAAAAAGGGATGGCTTTTAGAGACCGTACTTTTGTCAACTATTGTCCAAGTTGTAAGGTTGTATTATCAAATGAAGATTCACAAGGTGGTAAATGTGACCGTTGTGATACCGCAGTTGTACAAAAAGAAAAAGATGTTTGGTTTTTACGAATTACAAAACATGCGGAAAGATTACTAGAGGGGTTAAACGAATTAGATACCTTGCCACGTATTCGAATTGAACAAGAAAATTGGATTGGTAAATCAACAGGAGCTCATGTTGATTTTAAAGTTAAAGATACTGATGAAGTACTTCAAGTTTATACAACAAGACCAGATACATTATACGGGGCAACCTTTATGGTTATTGCGCCAGAACATCATTTGTTGAAAAGACAACACGATAAAATCAAAAATATGGATGCTGTTCATCGCTATCAAGAAGAAGCAAAACTGAAAACTGAATTTGAACGAGTTGAACTTGCAAAAGATAAAACAGGTGTAAAACTAGATGGTATTGTTGCCATAAATCCATTAAATCAAAAAGAAATTCCAATTTTTGTTGCTGATTATGTCATGATTGGATACGGGACTGGAGCAATCATGGCAGTTCCTGCACATGATTCTAGAGATTATGAATTTGCGAAAAAATTTGATTGTGAAATAGTTGAAGTTATCTCTGGTGGGAATGTTGAAGAAGAAGCATACCTAGCTACTGATGAAGGTATTTTAGTAAATAGTGGAATGATAAATGGGTTAACTGTACAAGAAGCAAAAGAAAAAATCATAGCTTATTTGGAAGAAAAAAATATAGGTACCAAAGCCACCAATTATAAAATGAAAGATTGGGCGTTTAATCGACAACGTTACTGGGGAGAACCAATTCCCGTGATTCATTGTGATGTTTGTGGGATGGTTCCAGTACCAGAAGAAGATTTACCGGTGGTATTGCCAGAAGTAGATGATTTTCAGCCTGGTGAAGGTGGCGAAAGTCCACTTGCCTCGATAGAAGAATTTGTAAATACAACTTGTCCTGTTTGCGGACAACCAGCAAAAAGAGAAACCGATACGATGCCACAGTGGGCTGGATCTAGTTGGTATTTCCTTCGTTATACAGACCCTAGAAACACAAAAGTACTTGCTGACTATAAAAAGTTAGAATACTGGATGCCAGTAGATTGGTACAACGGTGGAATGGAACACGTTACAAGACACGTAATTTATTCTCGTTTCTGGCATCAATTTCTATTTGACATTGGGGTAGTCCCTACGGCAGAACCTTATAAAAAAAGAACAGTTCAAGGGTTGATTTTGGGTCCTGATGGCGATAAGATGAGCAAAACAAAAGGTAATGTTGTTAACCCACTTACGATTATTGAAGAGTATGGTGCTGATACACTTAGGGTATACACATTGTTCATTGGAGATTATGAACAATCAACTCCTTGGAATGATAATGGTGTAAAAGGAGCGAGAAGATTTTTAGAAAAATTGGCTAGATTAGAAACTAAAGTAAGTGATGAAGAAAACCAAAGTTATCAAACCATTTTACATAAAACAATAAAAATGGTTGATGAAGATATTGAAAGCTTGAAATTTAATACTGCAATTGCAAAATTAATGACACTGGTAAATGAAATGGGAAAAGCAGAACATATTTGTAAAACTGATTTCGAGATTGTTCTTAAATTGGTTTATCCGTTTGCTCCTCACATTTGTGAAGAACTATGGAATGGTTTGGGACATACAGAAGACATGGTCTATGTCTCATGGCCAACTTATGACCCTGCAAAGATTGTGGAAACAGTGCTGGAAATGGTAGTTAGTGTAAATGGAAAAGTTCGAGATAAAATCCAAATCACTGCGGAAATGAGTGAATCTGAGATTGTTGAATTGGCAAAATCTTCTGAGCGAATTTTAGAATTAACCGAAGGTAAAGCGATTCGAAAAGTAATTGTTGTACCAAATAAATTAGTAAATATAGTTGTATAGAAAGCACCTTTTGGTGCTTTTTTTTCTTTATTACGCTGTAATTATATTATGAAACTTATGATATAATTAGATTGGGTGATATGATGAAAAATAAATTTAGAGTAACTATTTTTATGTTAGCCGTTTTAGGAATTAGTTTAACACTTTTTGACTATATGTTTTTGTCTGGGGCAAGTCATCCGTTACTAGAAGGTATTTATACGTTTCGATATTTCACGATTCAAAGTAATTTCATTGTTGCTTTATATTTTGGAATGAGCTGTTCTGATAAGTGGTCTAACCATCAAAAATTTGAATCAATGCTAGGTGGAGTTGCTATTTATATCACAATTACATTCCTTGTTTTTATGACAATATTAGACCCAATCTATGATCCACAAGGATTAAATTTAATTGGGAGTACTTTTTCGCATTACATTGTTCCGATTTTGGTGATCATCTACATGGTTGTTTATCGAGATGAAATACATTTTGAGAAGAAAGACATTCTATATTGGATTTCATATCCTGTTTGCTATCTAATTTTTTTAATCACATATGGTATCTTAACTGGTGATTATTTGTATCCTTTTTTCCAAGTGAATGAAGTTGGTATTATTGGATTGATTGTTGTAACTATTATGATGGTTTTATTCTTTTTACTTGTGTCGTTTTTATTAGTGAAAATACTTTCAAAAAAAGAAAATGCAAAATAATAAAACGGCCTTACTAGGTCGTTTTATTATGAAAATAAATGTAAGAAGTTTGTTTATAATTTATTTAAAAAAAATTGCCCCTAAAAGTTGATTATCGAAATGTTAAGTGTTATAATGTTTTTGGTGTAAAACGCTTTCATTTTAATGCATTTCATAAAGTGAGGAGGAAAATTATCTTTTTGGATAATTAAAACCAATTATGAAAAGAATTACGATTATCTGTGGGCACTATGGAAGTGGAAAAAGTGAGATTAGTGTAAATTTGGCTTTAAAATATAAAATTAACTATTTGATTGATTTAGATATTATTAATCCATATTTTCGCTCAAGAAGTTTATCTGTCATGTTAGAAGAAAATAATATCCATTTGGTTGAATCAACGATCAAAAATATGACAGGTAGTGATTTACCGTATGTGAGTGGTGAAGGAGTCGTACCTTTTGTGAATCCTAATATTACGGCCATCTATGATTTGGGTGGTACGGAAAATGGGGCAAGAGTGTTGGTTCAATTTTTGGATCGAATGAAAGATATGAATGAAGTTGACTTACTTTGCAGTGTGAATATTTTTCGGCCAGAAACTCATGATGTGAAAAGTATTCTTAAAACCATTGCAATGTATGAAGCAGAAACACAGTTAAGAGTTACTGGCTTGATTAATAATACCAACCTTATCAATGATACGGTTGAAGAAGATTTGATCCGTGGTGAAGAAATATTATTAGAAGTTAGCAAAATACTTAATATTCCAATTAAGTATACTGTTATAGAAGAGTCAAGAATGAATTTTAATCACGAATTCCAAGGCGAAAGAATTGACTTAATTCGACATGTCGCCAAGAAATTCTTATAGGAGGAAAGCAAATGGCAAAAGGTAGAATTATAATTGATATTGACAGGTGTAAAGGGTGCGCATTGTGCACAAATTATTGTCCTGTTCATATTTTAAAGCTGGATGATGAACATACAAATAGTAGAGGTTATACCCCATTGATGGTTACTGATCCAGACAAATGTATCGCTTGCGCGTTTTGTGCTATTATGTGTCCTGATAGTGTAATTACAGTGGAAAAATTTATCAAGGAGGTAAACAATGGCTAAAGTGTTGATGAAAGGTAACGAAGCGATGGCACTTGCAGCAATTTATGCTGGATGTGAAGCATTTTATGGTTACCCAATTACTCCTCAAAATGAATTACCTGAATATTTATCGAAACATATGGCTTTACATGGAAAAGCTTTTGTACAGTCTGAAAGCGAAGTTGCAGCAATTAATATGGTATATGGAGCAGCAGGTGCAGGGGCAAGAGTCATGACTTCCTCTTCAAGTCCTGGTATCGCATTGAAACAAGAAGGAATCACTTATATAGCAGGAGCAGAATTACCAGCTGTTATCATTAATGTTATGCGTGGTGGCCCAGGATTGGGTGGAATTCAACCATCACAAGGTGACTATAAACAAATTACTAGAGGTGGTGGAAATGGAGATTATTATTTATATTCTCTAGCACCAGAATCATTACAAGAAGCAGTTGATTTAATCAAAGAATCATTTGACATAGCAGACTATTTCCGTAATCCAGTTATGATTGCAGTCGATGGATTGATTGGACAAATGATGGAGCCTGTGGATTTTGATCGCGAAGTTCCTAAATGGGATTTATTACCAAAAACTTGGGCTGCAGATGGTAATCCTCAAGGAAGAGAAAAAAACATTATCAATAGTTTATACTTGGATCCTTTGGTATTAGAACAACACAATTTAAAATTAAAAGCAAAATATGATGAAATGAGAAAAAATCATCAACGTTATGAGTTAATTAATATGAAAGATGCCGATATTGTCATTGTTGCTTACGGAAGTGTTGCACGTATTGCAAGAACGGCTGTTGAGATGCTTACTGAAAAAGGTGTAAAATGTGGAATTTTAAAACCAATTACCATTTTCCCTTATCCGGATCAAGCATTCGCAGAATTACCAGATTCAGTTCGTAATCTATTGGTCGTAGAAATGAGTACTGGTCAAATGTTGGATGATGTTAAGATTGCCAACGAAGGAAAACTCCCAATACATTTCTATGGTCGTGTTGGTGGCGTTGTACCTGAGGCAGAGGAAATTGTGCAGGCAGTATTAAAAATAGTGGGTGGTGAAAACAATGGATAATGTCAAAACGATATATAAAAAATCAGAAGGATTGAGTGATTTTAATTTAAGTTATTGTCCTGGTTGTACTCACGGTATCATTCATAAATTGGTTGCCGAAACACTTGTAGAACTCGACGTTTTGGATCGTTCGATTGGAATCAGCAGTGTTGGTTGTAGCGCATTAAATTATGATTTCTTTAGTTGTGATATGGTGCAAGCTGCTCATGGGAGAGCTCCAGCGGTTGCTACAGGAATCAAAAGAGTAAAACCAAATACAATCATCTTTACATACCAAGGTGATGGAGATTTAGCAAGTATTGGTATCGCAGAAGCAATTCATGCAGCTCATCGTAGTGAAAACATTACTATCGTGTTTGTAAATAATGCAATCTACGGAATGACTGGTGGGCAAATGGCACCAACTACTTTAATTGGTCAAAAGACAACAACTTCGCAAGGTGGACGTGATGCTCATATTCACGGGTTACCACTTCGAATATCTGAAATGATGGCTACCATTCCGGGAGCTACTTATATTGAACGTGTGAGTGTACATAATCCTCAACATGTTCAAAAAGCAAAAAAAGCACTGAAAAAAGCCTTTACCATTCAAAAAGAAAACAAAGGCTTTACACTGATAGAATTTATTTCAACTTGTCCTGTAAACTGGGGGTTAACTCCTAAAGATGCTATCGATTGGGCAGTTGAAAATATGATTCCTTATTATCCACTTGGAGTTTATAAAGACAAGACAGTTGGTGAAGAATCATGATTAACGAAAAAGTAATTATTGCAGGTTTTGGTGGACAAGGTGTTATGTTAATGGGACAACTATTAAGCTATGCAGCTACAGAGAAAAAAATCAATACATTATGGTTCCCATCTTATGGTCCTGAAACCAGAGGTGGAACAGCAAACTGTAGTGTAACAATTAGTGACTCGTATGTGAATAGCCCAGTTATATCAACTCCAGATTCAATCATCATCATGAATAAACCTTCTTTGGCAAAATTTCAACCGAAATTGAAAGCGGGAGGACATCTATTTTTAAACACGTCACTTGTGACTGATGTTGAATGTCGTGAAGATGTAATTGTTCATGAAATTCCAGCAAATGAAATTGCTGCCGAACTAGGAAATGTAAAAGTGTCAAATATGGTTGTATTAGGAGCATATTTAGCAATTACAAAATTATTTACTGAAGAAGAAGTTTTGGATATTTTGAAAAAGAAATTTACCGGATCAAAAGCCAATCTTATTGAAGTAAATAGAAAAGCTTTAGAAGCGGGAAGAAAAGCTGTTTTGTAAGGAGAGATATCAATGTTTAGGAACTTTACGCAAGTAGTTGACTATGCTAGAAAATTAGAAACAAAGGATTTAATTGTTGCAAACCCAGAAGATCGTTCGATATTAATTGCCATTAATGATGCTTTTCAAATGGGGTTAATTCGACCTGTTTTAGTTGGCGATAAAAAGAAAATTCTTGATTTACTAATGGAACTAGGTATCCGAAAAAATGGTTATGAAATATACAATGCAGTTGATTCAAAAGATGCTGCATTGGTTAGTGTTAAATTGGTGAGTAAACATTCAAATGCCATTTTAATGAAGGGACATCTTCAATCGAATATTTTACTTCATGAAGTGTTGGATAAAGAACATGGATTAAAGATGGACTCTTTATTAAGTCATATTGGTGTTTTAGATATTCCGAATTATCATAAATTGATTTTTATTGCAGACGCAGTCATGAATATTCTTCCAAGTGAGAAAGAGAAAATGGAAATCATTGATAATACATTTAAATTTGTCAATAGTTTGGGTATATACAAACCTAAAATCGCATTAATTAGCGCAGTAGAAGTTGTGAATGAAAATATTCGTTCAACAGTCGAAGCGAGAAACATTGTAGAAAAATTGAAAGATAGTGATGATTTTTACATAGGTGGACCATTTTCTGTAGATATTGCTGTTAGTCATGAATCAGCAAAAACAAAAGGAATTAATCATGTTGTTGCTGGAGATTCAGATATCTTGGTTTTCCCAAATATTGAGGCAGCAAATACATTTTATAAATCCACTACTTTTCTTGCAAACTCTACAGCAGCAGGGTTGTTATTAGGGGCATCAAATCCGATTGTTTTGACAAGCAGAGCTGACTCATATAAATCAAAACTTTACTCAATTGCTTTGGCAGTAGTTAGTACGGATATCTTATGATAATTTTAACAATCAACCCAGGTTCGACTTCAACTAAAATTGCACTATTTCAAGATTTAGAATGCATTAGTCATGAAACAATTCGACATTCTGAAGCTACACTTAGGGAGTTTGAAACATTAAAAGATCAAATTCCTATGCGCACAGAATTGATTATGGAATTCTTAAAAAAACAAAGTATGGAACTATCTGAGATTTCAGGCTTCATCGCTCGTGGTGGTTTGGTAAAACCAGTGAAGAGTGGAATATTTGAAGTGAATCAAGAAATGTTAGATGACTTAAGAAATAACCGATTTGGTGAACACGCAAGTAATTTAGGTGCAATTATTGCCTATGAACTTGCTTCTATGGTTCAAAAAAAAGCATATATCGCAGATCCTGTTGTCGTCGATGAAATGAGTTCAGTTGCAAAAATTTCAGGATTAAATGGTATTAGTAGAAAGCCTATTTGGCATGCATTAAATCAAAAAGCAGTAGGTAGGAAATACGCTCAAAAACTAGGATGTAAGTATGAGGAACTAAATTTAATTATTGCCCATTTGGGCGGTGGAATTAGTGTCGGTCTTCATAAAAGAGGACGTGTGACAGATGTCAACAACGCTCTAGACGGGGATGGGCCATTTAGCCCAGAACGTACTGGAAGTTTGCCTGTTGGAGCAGTTTATGAGCTTGCATTTTCAGGACAATATACATTAGAGCAAATCAAAAAATTAAATCATGGATTTGGGGGACTTGTATCATATTTAAACAGCAACGATGCAGAAGAAATTGCTGAGATGATTAGTCAAGGACATGTCTTTGCAAAACAAGTCTTAAAAGCAATGGTATATCAAATTGCCAAGGAGATAGGCTCCTTATATGCTGTTACACGTGGTAATTTAGATGCCATTATTATTACAGGCGGTTTGGCTTATAATCAAGCAGTTTTACAACCATTATTGGAATACTTAGATCATTTAGGTGAAATTGTAGTATACCCTGGGGAAGATGAACTTGAGGCCTTGGCATATAACATGTATTTATGCTTAACAAACGAAATTGAACCAACAGAATATTAAAAAAAACAACTATTCAATAGTTGTTTTATTTTTTGCTTGATAAAATATTTTTGTCAGGTACGACAAGATAAACAATGAGTCCGATAATATTTCCAACCAATAAAAGTATTACCCAAAATATTTTTGAGTTATCGTTTATATTTGGATCTTGAATCACCTTTATAATAAGATAAACATAAAAAATTAAAATTGGAATTACAATAAGAAAAGGCACAAACAATAAAACACTCATAGATTTCACTCCCCTATTTATGATTTGATAAAATGTTTTTATCTTGGACAACAAGATAAATAATTAGTCCAACAATATTACCAATTAACAACAGAACAACCCAAAATATTTTTGAGTTATCGTTGATACTTGGATCTTGAATAATCTTTACAATGAGATAGACATAAAGTACTAAAACTGCTAATCCAATCAAAAAAGGTATTATCATATAAAACGAAAATAATAGTCCCACATTTCATCACTCCATGATTATTATATCATATGAGTAATATTTGTGCTATAATATTTTCGATAACGAAGAATTTACGAGGTGAAAAAAATGGAATATGTCGTTTTTGATATTGAAACTACTGGGTTAAATACATCGGAAGACCGTATTATTGAAATTGGTGCTATTAAGGTAAGAGATGGCATTATCGTTGATGAATTCAATCGATTAATCAATCCAGGATTTCTCATAACGGATGAAATCACCAATATAAATGGTATAACGAATGAAATGTTAGAACATGAAAACTATCCTGGAGTCGTACTGGCTGAGTTTAATCGATTTATTGGTGAAGCTACATTTTTGATTGGGCATAATGCAATTCGATTTGACTATCCTTTTGTACAAAGTGAATTTAAGAGAAACTATATAAAACACACGCCAGTTCATTGCCGCGATACTGTATGGATTGCAAGACAAAAAATCAAGGGATTACGTAGTTATTCGTTAAAAAATTTGACGGAGTATTTTGGAATTGTGAACGAAACAGCACATCGTGCGTTAAGTGATGTATACGCAACATATCAATTATTATTAAAACTAGATGAAATGTAAAATTGACACCTCAACAGTATTATAAGGTTGAGGTGTTTTTATGTTATTGTGTAAACTTTGTGGAAAATCATTATACGAGAAAATGAATTTTACTATCCTTTTCAAAAAAGGATTACAATGCCATAATGATTGTATAAAAAAACTCGATTTCGATCATGAATCAAGCTTAATCCCAATCGACTATAATATGATTATTTACGATTGTTTATTGGCAAAAGAATTTCATTACTTAAATGAACCATTTTTAGTGTTGAACTATTTTGGTGTTTTAATGCAAAAATATTTGGAAGCTACAAAACAGTCGATGATGTTATATTTAGACGAAGAATTAGAACAATATATTATGACTCAAAATCTTGAAGTTGTATTTAAATTGTCAAACAATCCAATTATTTTGCTATCAATATTGGAAGTAGATTATCACATTTTTGAAAAATGTTCGTGAAATTTGAAAGTATTTACTTAAACATTTTATAGATATGTGTTATAATTAAGTATCAAAAAAAAGGGAGATGATTTAAATGGAAGTACAAGTTCGTGGAAAAAATGGATTTGAGGTTACAGATGCAATTAAGACTTATGCAGGGCACAAACTAGAAAAAATAGAGCGTTATTTCAAAGAAGAATTAGATGCGTTTGTTGTCTGTAAAATCTATAAAGATCATCACAAAGTCGAAATTACAATCCCTACGAAATACTATACAATGCGTGTAGAAGTTGGCAACAGTGACATGTATGCCGCTATTGATATTGCGATTGATAAACTGGAATCACAAATTCGAAAACACAAAACCAAAATCACTCGAAGTTTGCAAAAGAAAGAAGGCGTAAGCGAGTTATTTGCTGAAGATCTAAATTTAGAAGCATTAGAAAGAGAATTGGTTCATGTACCAGTGAAGAAAAAGAATATTGTTTTGGAACGTTTGGATGTTGAGGAAGCAATCACAGCAATGGAAATGTTAGGACATGATTTCTTCATATTTAGAAATGATCAAACAGAAAAAGTGAATGTAGCATACTTAAGAAACGACGGAAAATATGGAGTTATTGAAACTGAATAATTTAAAATGCGCCTAGGCGCATTTTTTTTGTTTGAAGAAGATATATTATATATGTAAAATAATTGTTAAAAATAACGGATTTGTGATATGATATATATGACTATAAAGAGGTGAATATTATGTTTAAAAAATTATTTGATCCTGCTAGAAAAGACCATAAAAGACTAGGGTCTATCGCGGACAAAGTAATAGAATTAGAGACTGTATATCAAAAGTATTCAGATGAAGAATTACAAAATATGGTATCAATTTTTAAGGATAGATTCTCAAACGGAGAAACACTAGATCAAATGTTAGTTGAAGCATTTGCGGTTGTTAGAGAATCCTCGACAAGAGTACTAGGGTTAACGCCTTTTCGCGTTCAAATTATGGGGGCAGCTGCCATTCATCAAGGGAACATAGCGGAAATGAAAACTGGTGAAGGAAAAACATTAACAGCGGTTATGCCTGCTTATTTAAATGCTATTGGTGGTGGCGGTGTACATATCGTTACGGTTAATGAGTATTTGGCTAGTCGTGAAGCGGAAGGCGAAATTGGAAACTTATTTCGTTGGCTAGGATTAACGGTTGGACTAAACCATAGAGAATTGACAAAAGAAGAAAAAAGAGAAGCATATTTATGTGATATTCTTTATTCGACAAACAATGAACTTGGGTTTGATTATTTAAGAGATCACATGGTTATCTATAAGGAACAAATTGTTCAAAGACCTTTGAATTATGCGATTATCGATGAGGTTGACTCGATTTTGATTGATGAAGCAAGAACGCCATTAATCATTTCAGGAGGGTCGAAAAATACAGCTAGTTTGTACTTGCAAGCACAAGCTTTCGCAAGAGGACTAAATCCTGAGGATTATGACATTGATATTAAGTTAAAAACTGTAACTTTGACAGAATCAGGAATGGAACGTGCTGAACGATATTTTGCTGTTGAAAATTTATATGATTTAGAAAATGTAGGATTGCTACATAGTATTACCAATGCACTAAAAGCAAATTATACAATGGACTTGGATGTGGATTATGTCGTTCAAGACAATACAGTTATTATTGTAGACAGCTTTACAGGTCGTTTAATGCATGGTCGTCAATTCAGTGAAGGATTGCACCAAGCATTAGAAGCAAAAGAAGGCGTTGAAATTAAAAAAGAAACGACAACTCTTGCCACCATTACATTCCAAAACTTCTTTAGAATGTATAAAAAGCTTTCAGGGATGACTGGGACTGCCAAAACCGAAGAAGAAGAATTTATGAACATTTATAACATGTTGGTTATCGAAATTCCGACCAATCAACCTGTTATTCGTGAGGATGCAAACGATTTAATTTTTGCAACAATGAATGCTAAATACAATGCAATTGCAGAAGAAATCGCAAAAAGAAATAAAATTGGACAACCTATGCTCGTCGGGACTATTTCAATCGAAACTTCAGAGTTGCTTTCAAAACTATTAAAAAGAAAAGGTATCAAACATGATGTTTTAAATGCTAAACAACATGAGCGTGAAGCAGAAATTGTTGCAAATGCAGGTCAAAAATATGCAGTTACAATTGCAACGAATATGGCTGGTCGTGGGACAGATATTAAACTTGGTGAAGGTGTAGTAGAACTAGGTGGACTTGCTGTTCTTGGTACAGAACGTCATGAATCAAGACGTATAGATAATCAATTACGTGGTCGTTCAGGACGACAAGGGGACCCTGGATATTCTAGATTCTTCTTATCAGGTGACGATGAGTTAATGAGACGATTTGGTGGAGAAAGATTTAAAAACCAAATTGAAATGTTAACGAGAAATCGCGATTCAAAAGATGAGTCACCAATAGACTATGGAATCTTTAGTAGAATGGTTGAACGTGCTCAAAAGCAAATTGAGGGAAATAACTTTGACCGCCGTAAAACAGTTCTTCAATATGATGAGGTTTTGCGTAAACAAAGAGAAGTAATTTATAATCAAAGACGATCTATTTTATTTGAAGATACTATCATTGATATTGTAAAAGATATGATTGATCGTGCTGTAACAAGAGTTGTAAACAAACATGTTAATTATGAAGTGAAACCAGAAGTGGTGAATCATAAAGAGTTGTTTAGAGTATTAAATGGAAAATATTTTGCTCCTGAGATTGTTGAAGAGCAACGACTTCAAGGTAGTTTAGAAGAAGTTCTTGAATATGTAAAAGAACTTGTGAAAATGGATATTGAAGATAAAATTGGAAGATTTACAGAAGAAAAATTTAATGAATTTTTAAAAGTTGTAGTATTAAGAGTTGTTGATACATATTGGGTACAACATATTGATCAAATGAGTGAATTAAGACAAGGAATAGGATTACAGTCTTATGCCCAAAGAAATCCTCTTAGAGAATATCAAGAAGTTGGATTTGCAATGTTTGAAGAGTTGGTTTCTTCGATTGAAGACGACTCAACTCGTTATGTATTAAGAGCGGTGATCAGAGATAATTTACAACGCGTGCAAGTTGCGAAACCAACTAGTACAAGTTCAGGAAAAGATGAGGAAATCAAGCGTAAACCACGTGTTTCGAATAAAGTCGGACGAAATGATCCTTGTCCATGTGGGTCAGGTAAGAAATACAAACAGTGCCACGGAAAATAGAAAACTGACTCAAGAGAAATCTTGAGTCTTTCTGCAGGTGATGAAAATGCAAGATAATGAAATTAAACAAGAATTATTTAATGTTACAAAAATTTATGAAGATGTACAATCAATGATTGACTTAGAACCATTGAAAGCAAGAGTAGATGAACTTGATCGTTTAACATACGTTCAAGGCTTTTGGGATGACTTCGAAAAAGCCAATAAAATCGTCAAAGAATTAAAAAATTTAAAACAAAAATACAAGAAAATCAGTGGATTTTTCGAGTTGTATGAAGAAATAAAAATGGTTTCTGATTTGATGTTGATGGGTGAAGACATGAAAACAGAATATTTAGATTTGATTGCTGATTTTACGACAAAATCAGAACTTCTAAGTGTAGAACTATTATTGAAAGATGATAACGATAAGTTAGATGCTGTCATAGAAATTCATCCTGGTGCAGGAGGTACAGAGTCTCAGGATTGGGCTGAAATGCTATTTCGAATGTATAAACGTTATGGGGAAAATCACGAACTAGAATTTGAGTTATTAGACTATCAAAATGGAGAAGAAGCAGGAATTAAAAGTGTTACTTTTTCATTACGAGGAGATAATAGTTATGGCTATTTGAAGACGGAATCTGGTGTGCATCGTCTTGTCAGAATCAGTCCTTTTGATAGTGGTGGGAGAAGACACACTAGTTTTGCTAGTGTAAATGTTTATCCCGAAATCGATGATTCAATTGATATTGAAATAAATGAAGCAGATTTAAAAATTGATACATTCCGTTCAGGAGGAGCTGGTGGACAAAGTGTTAATACAACAGATTCAGCAGTTCGTATTACACATTTACCAACTAAATTAGTGGTTAATGTTCAAAATGAACGTTCTCAAATCAAAAATCGTGCAAAAGCATTACAAATTTTAAAAGGTAAAATATACCAATTAGAATTACAAAAGCAGCAAGAAGAGTTACTAAAGAATCATCAAGCAAATGTTTCTAATTCATTTGGATCACAAATAAGAAGTTATGTGATGCATCCGTATTCTATGGTGAAAGATCATCGTACAAATATTGAAACAGGAAATGTTGCAAAGGTCATGGATGGCGATGTTGATTTGTTCATCAATGGATATTTGAAGATGTTAGCAAGAGGTGAATTAGATGAATAAAAAATTGAAAGTTGTATCAAGAATAGAACGTTACTTTATGATTTCATTGGGAATTATTTTGATGGTAGCTGGCTTTTACTATTTCATTTTACCTGCAGAATTGGTCGTAGGAGGAGTAACTGGTTTAGGACTTGTAATCTATGAATTATATGGTTTTTCGATTAGTCTGACAGTTTTTTTCTTAAATGCTTTTTTGTTGTTTCTAGGATTGATTTTATTAGGAAAAAGAATTTTCTTAAGAAGTATTTATGGTTCGTTACTATTCCCACTGGTTTTGTTTATTATGGAAGAATTCTTACCGCTAATTAATTATCAAAATGATAATTTGATTACGGTCATGTTTGGTGGGTTTTTCCTTGGTCTAGGTTTTGGACTAGTAATCAAATATGGTGGTACAAGTGGTGGAACCGATATTCCTATACGAATATTAAATAAGAAATTTAAAATACCACTAAGTATTTCAATATACAGCGTTGATGGCATTATTATATTACTTGGAGTTATCGTGTTTTATTCGCAATATGGGATTAATACTGGATTATATGCTCTAATGATTATGTTTATTAGTGGAAAAGTAGCAGACATGGTAATTGTGGGTAGTGATACCAAAAAAGCAGTTCAAATCATCACAGAAAAACCACAAGAAATTAAAGAAGCAATTTATAAATTAGTTGATCGTGGAATTACAGAAGTTGAAATAAAAGGTGGATATTCTAAAATCATTAAAACAATGCTGATAACAGTTATCACGAAACAAGAGTATTACTTTATTCGTAATACGATTGCTGGTATTGATGAAAATGCCTTTGTTTATGTTACACCTGCGACAGAGATTCACGGTGACTTTGAAGAAAGTGAGAATGAATAATATGGGAAAAAGAGTGGTAATGGTATTGACATTTGTAGTAGCCCTTTTCGCAAGCTTTTCCATTGGATATATGATAAATCCAACGATAGAACCTGCGGTAAATATAGATAATATGGATGAAACTTTTACTGAAGTCATGAATGAGTTGATGGAGAATCATTACAAACAACCGAGTAGAGACTTATTGATTGAAGGTGCAATCGAAGGTATGATTACAATTCTAGATGATCCCTTTACGACGTATTTTGATGCTGAAGAAGCACAATCATATATTTCTGGGTTTGGTGAATCATACGTTGGAATTGGTGTTTTAGCAGAATTTATTGAAGGACGTATTGTTATTAAATCTGTTGTGAATGGTGGTCCTGCTGATTTTGCTGGAATTAGACCAAATGATATTATTTCATCGGTCGATGGGATTTCAACTGAAGGTGCACCATTTTATGAAACAATTGGAAAAATTCTTGGAGAAGAAAACACAGAAGTTACGATTGGTGTCATTCGTGCTGGTGTTGAAGATGAAATTATTTTGTCTATGACACGAGCAAGTATCGATAATCCGACGGTTACCTATGAAATGTTTGAACGCTCAGGACAATCAATTGGGTATATTAAAGTTAATACATTTGGTTCCGAAACAGCGCAATTGTTTCATGAAGCGATTGTAGATTTAGAACAAACTGGAATGGATTCACTCATCATTGATTTGAGGGTGAATGGTGGTGGGTTCCTTTCTGCGGTTACGAGTATGTTGAGAGAATTTTTAATCGATGATGGAAATCCAATGTTTTCGATTGAATCATATCATAATGGCGAGTTTTCTCGTCAAGAATTCATGGCGACTTTAACAGAAAAGAAATCATACAACATTGTTACACTTGTGAATGAAAATAGTGCATCTGCGAGTGAAGTTTTTTCAAGTGCAATGCAAGAACAAGGTGGTTACACAGTGATTGGAATGACTACATATGGTAAAGGTACAATGCAAACAGAATATTCAATCTCTGCTTCACTTGGAGATAGTTTACATATCACAATTGGAAAATGGTTTACTTCAGATGACAATTGGGTTCATTATGATGGAGGAACTGATGGTGTAACGCCTGACATCGAGGTAGATATCAGTGTTTATGAGAGAGCATATAAAGTGTTCTTATTAAATGGAGAAGAACTTCAATTTGACACAGTAGATTCAAGAGTAGCGAATATTCAAGTCATCTTAAATACAATGGGATACTTAGTTCGCATGGATGGATATTATGATCAAGCAACACAAGCTGCCGTGATTGCAATTCAATCAGCGAATGGATTACCGACAACTGGAAATATTGATAGTGATACTGCATCAATCATCAATGATGCAATTCAAAATTATCTAGCTGATAAACAAAATGATCTTCAGTTAGAAACAACAATAGAGTATTTGCTTCTTCATCCAACAAATGATTGAAGTTACCCAAATAATTGCTATCAACCATCAATATAAAGTTGTCATTATGCAAGACGATAAAGAAGAAACAATTACGGTGCCAGAGAGTGTATTAACGAGGTTAAATATTTTTTCACCACGTGTTATTTCGCTATCAGAATATCATCAAATCACAAAAGAGTTAGATGAAGATATTTTATATGAGAAAGAACTACATTTTATCGATTATAAAATGCGCACAATTTCTGAAGTGAAAAAACATCTTCAGAAAAGTACAAAAGACGAAGAAGTAATCAATAAAATCATTACAAGATTGAAGAAAAATCAATATGTTAATGATGATTTATACGTAAAAACATATATCTCAGAAAAGATAGACTTTGATCTAGTAGGTCCTGCGTATATCAAACAAAAACTGATTTTAAAGGGAATTCATTATGATTTAATTGATCAAAATATCATATCTTTTTCAGATGAAATGCAATTTGATAAAGTGTTTGAGTTAATTAAAAAAGAGACAAAATATTCAATCAAAAGTCCTTTTAAAAAAGCATATGTTTCAATCAAATCTAAATTAATCAAAAAAGGGTTTGGTCTTCATATTGTCGAGTCTGCGATGCTTTCAAACATTGATTTAATCAAAAGTGTGATTGATGAGGAACAACTTCTTGAAAAAGAGATTCGAGATATTAAGAAAAGAACTTCATTGGAAACATGGGAAGAAAAAGACAAGGTAATTCAAAAATTATTGTACAAAGGCTATGATTACGAATTAATTAAAAAACTGTTGAAAGGGTGATACTATGAAAGTGATTCATCAAGATGATTTATACTTTTTTAACCAAGGTAAGTTATATGATGCTTATCGTATTTTTGGTGCTCATTTATTAAAGAATGATGAATTTAAGGTAGTTGGAACGAGATTTACAGTTTGGGCTCCTCATGCCAAAGAAGTAAATGTCATGGGAGAATTTAATGATTTTCAAGCCTGGGTTCACAACTTAGAAAAAGTTGATGAAAAAGGAATTTGGAGTATCACAATCCCTGGAGCAAACGTATGGAATATGTATAAATATGAAATAAAAACGTTTGATGGTAGAACTCTTTATAAGAGTGACCCATACGCTTTCTTTAGCAGCGAAAGACCCGATACGTTATCAAAAGTATATGATTTATCTGGATATTTGTGGAATGATGATGATTTCATGAATCAAAGAAATCAGATTTTACCATATGAATCTCAAGTATCCATTTATGAATTACATCTTGGTAGTTGGATGATAAAACCAGATGGAACATTCCATAAATACAATGAATTGGTTGATTTATTAATTCCCTATTTACTTGAAAATGGGTTTAATTTTCTTGAATTAATGCCAATCACAGAACATCCCTTGGATCAGTCTTGGGGATACCAAGGAACAGGATATTATAGCGCTACATCAAGATATGGTGTTCCACAAGATTTAATGTACCTGGTTGATCAATGCCACCAACACGGTATTGGTGTAATTTTGGATTGGGTTCCTGGACATATTTGTAAGGATGCTCATGGGTTATATATGTTTGATGGTGAACCGTTATATGAATATAGTGAAGAATGGAAACGTGAAAATATTGTTTGGGGAACGGCTAATCTTGATTTGGGAAGAGGAGAAGTACAAAGTTTTCTCATTTCAAATGCGCTATTTTGGATGAAATTTTTCCATGTGGATGGGTTTCGAATTGATGCTGTTTCTAATTTGATTTATTATTTAGGAGATTCATCAAAAGGAACAAATCAGGGTGCGATTTCGTTCTTACAAAATTTAAGTCGTCAAGTATTCAAGGAATTTGGAAATGCTTTGCTCATCGCAGAAGATTCAACTGCTTATCCAAAAGTAACGCATCCTGTTCACGAAGGTGGACTTGGATTTAATTATAAATGGAATATGGGTTGGATGAATGATACATTAGAATATTTTGAAAAAGATCCGATTTATCGTAAATATCATCATGATAATATTACTTTTGGATTAACATACGCATTCAGTGAAAACTATGTATTGCCTTTATCTCACGATGAAGTGGTCCATGGGAAACACTCGTTGGTAGATAAAATGCCTGGAGATTATTGGCAAAAGTTTGCCAACTATCGCGCTTTAATGGGACTATTTTTTACACACCCAGGTAAAACGTTGTTATTTATGGGGGGAGAATTTGCCCAAATGCATGAATGGAAAGATTACACAGAGTTAGATTGGAATCTGCTTTCCTATCCTATGCATCTTTCTGCGCAGCGATTTGTACGTGATATGAATCTGGTAGTAAAAGCAAATAAAGCGCTATATGAATTGGACCATCAATACAATGGTTTTCAATGGATTGATGCGAATAATAGAGATGATTCTATTTTTTCATTTGTTCGCTTTGCCAAAGATTCTAGTGATTTTGTCATTGTCGTTTTAAATCTTACGCCAAAGGTTCATCATAATTTTGAGCTTGGTGTTCCTGAAGCAGGAACTTATCTTGAATTAATCAATAGTGATAATGAAGTATATGGTGGTTCTAATCAATTTAATGGAGAGCCCATTCAATCTTTTCAAGCTGAAAAAAACGGATTTGAAAATGCTGTTCAAATCCTGTTGAGTCCATTATCCATAACAATTCTTAAGCGTGGTGAATAAAAATGAAAAAACAAATAGTCGCAATGGTTTTAGTTGGAGGAAGAGGTTCGAGACTTGGAAATATCACAAAACAAACTGCCAAACCAGCAGTTTCTTTTGGTGGAAAATACAAGTTAATTGATTTTGTCTTAAGTAGTTTATCCAATTCCTCGATTTCAACGGTTGGGATTATTACACAGTATGAACCATATGAATTGTTGAGTTATATTGAACATGGTAGCACATGGGATTTAGATGTGAATGAGGGAGGAATTTCTTTTTTAACACCATATACATCCGCAAATGGAGAATTATGGCAAAAAGGGACGGCTCATTCTGTTTATCAACACTTGCGATTTGTGGATCAATATAATCCGGACTTTGTGTTGATTTTATCAGGAGATCATGTCTATAAAATGGACTATAATTTAATGATAAATGAGCATATTAAAAACAAAGCTGATATTACCATATCTACTTTTAAAGTGCATGATAATCCTTCCAGATATGGCATACTTGAACTAAATGAGTTAGACCAAGTTGTCAGTTTTGAAGAAAAACCAATTGCGCCAAAAAGTGATTTGGCATCAATGGGAATCTATGTTTTTAACACAAAGATATTACACCAATTATTAGAAACAAAAGAAGAAAAAATATATGATTTTGGAAATGACATTATCCCTTTAGCGATTAAAAAAGAGCTTTCTATTTTCGGATATCGATTTGAAGGTTATTTTCGTGATGTTGGAACTGTGGAGAGTTTATATCAAGCAAATATGGATTTAATCGATAATCCACATTATTTGAAAATTCATGATTATACTGATTTTCCGATTCTAACGAAATCATCGAATTTACCACCACATCATATTGTGCATAGTAAAAAAATAAATAGTTCTCTAATCAGTGATGGTTGTTTAATATACGGCGAGATTCATCATTCTATTTTATCGAGTGGCGTATTGGTGAGCGATCAATGTATTATCAAAGATTCTATCATCCATGCCAATGTAAAAATTGGCAAAAACTGTCATATAGAAAATGCGATTATTGTCGAGGATTCTGTTATTTTAGCCAATACCGTTCTCCAATTTGATGAGATTACTGTAGTAGATAACGAGTACTTGTGGAAGATGGGTGAACAAAATGAATAAGCAAATGTTTGCGATAGTTGATGCCACATTCAAAGAAAATTTGGAACAACTTACATTACATCGTATGCCTGGAGCTCTACCATTTTCAGGTAAATACCGTTTGATTGATTTTACGTTATCCAACCTGCGTAACTCCCGTATTATCAACGTTGCTATTTTTCCATATGGAAACTATCGATCATTACAAGACCATGTTGGTAGCGGTAAACGTTGGGATTTGGATCGTCGTCGAGATGGGCTCTTTATTTTGCCACCTAAAAACTTGTATATACCACCAGATGAGATGATCACCTTTCAACGTTTGTTTGAACACATCGAGTTTTTACGACGTTCTACACAAGACTATGCCGTAATCACTGGTGCAAACATTGTTTGGAACATAGATTATAATGACTGTTTGGAAGAACATATTAATAAGAATGCGGATATCACTGAAATTATGTATCAACAAATTCGTTTAAAAACATTCATTATTTCTAAGAAGTTACTGCTTGAATACATTGAAACATACGATTCACTTGAATATAAAACGTTGTTAGATTTGGTAGAAAAAGCACCAAATCTGAATGTGAATATTTATAAACACAAAAACTATACAAGAACCATTAATGATACATTTAATTATTTGAAATCAAATCTTGATATGTTGAGATTTGACATTGGTATGACGATATTTAGAGAAGACCGTCCGGTATACTCAAAGGAAAAAACGGCACCTCCTGCAAAATATTTGAATCATGCTAGTATTGACAACTCAATGATATCAAGTGGATGCATTGTTGATGGCCAAATTCACAATAGTATGATTGGCCGTGATGTGATCATCAAAAAAGGCGCAATTGTAGAAAATAGTTTTATTATGAGTAACTGTGTGATAGAAGAAAATGCCCATTTAAATTATACAATATTAGATAAACAGACTGTGGTTAAGCAAAACACGGTTCTTGAAGGAACACTGCGTATTCCTTACGTATCGCAAAAAGAACAAATTATTTCTCCATTCAATGGAATTCGGGTGTTACTCGTTGCGAGTGAATCATACCCATTCATTAAGACTGGAGGACTGGCTGATGTTATCGGTTCACTTTCTAGGAATTTGGCTAGACAAGGAATTGATACAACAGTAATCATTCCACTATATAAAAAAATTCGAGACAGCTTTGGAGAAAGCTTGAAAATTGAGTTCACGAAAACAATTATTTATGGTGAAAAAAGATACAAAGTAAGTATATATGGTTATTTATATAAAAAAGTGAAATACTACTTTGTCGATAACTTTGATTTCTTTGATTATGAGGGAATATATGGACTAGAAAATGATACAGACCGTTTTGCTTTCTTTAACAAAACAGTGGTGGATTTATTGGATGATTTAGATCCATATGACCTAATCCATATTCATGATTGGCATACTTCGCTTATACCAATTTTAATCGATAATTCCTCACACAAAGGCGTTAATACACTGTTGACAATTCACAATATTGATTATCAAGGAATTGCCAAAAATGAAATCATTAACAAACTAGGAATTAAACATTTTGTCTTTAAGGAGGAACACATCAACTTTTTAGACATTGGAATTAATACTGCAACCAAGTTGTCTACCGTATCTCCAACATATAAAGAAGAACTAAAATATGAGTATTATGGTAAAAACTTAACACATTCTTTGATGAGAAGAGAACGTGATTTTTACGGGATATTAAACGGTATTTCTTCGTCATTTAATCCTGAGACAGACAAAAGCTTGAAAGTGAATTATTCCAAAGAGACCATTGCTTTAAAACTCGATAACAAAATATATTTACAGGAAAAAATGTCTTTACCACAGAATAAAAACACATTTGTGATTGGAATGGTTTCACGCTTGGTGGAACAAAAAGGATTTGATTTAATCCTTCAAGTACTAGAAGATATATTGAGAGATCGTGATATTCAGTTTGTATTGTTAGGTGCTGGAGATGAATATTATGTCAATGAGTTTACCAAAATTGCAGAACGTTTCCCAAATCAAGTCAAATTGAATATTGGATACGATGCAGCTAATCCAAATATTATTTATGGAGGGGCAGATGTTTTTCTAATGCCTTCAAGATTTGAACCTTGTGGGTTAGGGCAAATGATTGCATTGCGTTATGGAACACTTCCAATTGTTCGAAAAACAGGTGGACTTGGAGATACTGTTTTTAAATATGATCCGTTAACTGAAAAAGGAAATGGATTTACATTTAACAACTATGATTCTCATGAAATGAAGCATGTTATACTGGGTGCTTATGAAATTTATAAACACAATCAATTGGTTTGGAACAGTCTTATCGTTCGAGCAATGAAGTCTGATAATAGCTTAGTTAAATCTACACAAAAATACATCGAGTTATACAAAGTAATCAAAGAAACATAATAAGGTAACGGTTTCATTCGGGAAATGTAATACTATTTCCCGAATGTTTGTTATAATGGAATCAATAAAGGAGTGTTATTATGACTAATTATTTTAAAGATGAAATTACCTTTTTATCCGAATTTAAGAATCGGATTGAAAAGCGCTATATTGTCCATATAAAAGATGCGAGCATCCGTCAGAAATACAATGTTTTAGGTGAAATGGTAAGTGAAGTTATTGCTGTGAACTGGTTAGAAACAAAAGAAAAACTAGCGGAGAACAATTTAAAGGAAGTATACTATTTTTCAATGGAATTTTTAATGGGACGTCTCATTACCAATAACATTATGAATTTGGGACTTCACGATGTTGTAAAAAAAGGCTTGGCTTTGGAAAATATGGATATCAATGAAATTGAAAATTATGAAGCAGATGCAGGACTTGGAAATGGTGGCTTGGGAAGACTTGCTGCTTGTTTCTTAGACTCCATGGCAAGTTTGAACTTACCAGGATTTGGAAATGGAATTCGATATCGTTATGGATTATTTGAACAACGTATCTTGGATGGTTATCAAATTGAAAAACCGGATGATTGGTTAAAAGATGGATATGTTTGGGAAGTGAGAATGGAAGAAGAAAGTTTGGATATTCCATTTGGTGGATTCGTTAGTTTTGAAGAAGGTAAAGCAATTTATCATCCAAATGAGATGATTAAAGCGATTCCTTATGATGTTCCGATTGTTGGGAATGATAATGGAATCGTAACTAGTTTACGTTTATGGAATGCAGAACCTACGAACCAAAAACCGGATGATATTAATGGGTTTGAGTATGATTCATCAATTCGTAAAATTAGTGGGTTTTTATATCCCGATGATGCGACTAGAGAAGGTAAAGTATTACGCTTAAAACAACAATATTTCTTTAGTGCCGCAGGGGTAAGAAGTGTGTTGATAAAACACCTCGATAAATACCATACATTCACCAATGTTCCTGATAAATTGGTATTTCAAATCAACGATACTCATCCTTCATTAATTGTAGCTGAGATGATGCGATTATTAGTTGATGATTATCATTTAGAGTGGGATGAGGCATGGGATATTACGAATCGTTCATGTGCTTATACAAATCATACAATATTATCTGAGGCGCTTGAAAAATGGCCAGTTGATATTTTTCAACCAGTATTACCGAGAATCTATCAAATTATCGAAGAAATCAATCGTCGTTTTTGTTTGATGTTAATTGAAAAGAAGTATTCACAAGAAATCATCAATAAATTAGCCATTATATCAAATGGAAGAATTCATATGGCACATCTTGCAATCGTTGGTTCATTTAGTGTGAATGGTGTTGCTGCATTACACACAGATATTTTAAAGAATATAGAAATGAAAGATTTCAATGAACTGTATCCTACAAAATTCAATAATAAAACAAATGGGATTACACACCGTAGATGGTTGCTTCATTCAAACCCTATTTTAGCAAGTATAGTAGATGAAGTTGCTCCTGGTTGGGTGAAAAACCCTGATCTTCTTGAAAAATTATGGGTTAAAGCTGGAACTAAAAAATACCAAGAGAAGATTTCAAAAATGAAGTTGTCGATGAAAATCGCCCTTGCTGAACGAATTGAAAAAGAACAAGGAATCGAGTTGAATCCAAAATCAATTTTTGATATTCAAGTAAAAAGAATGCACGAATATAAACGTCAGTTGATGAATGCTCTACATATTATGTATGTGTATAATCGCTTGAAAACAGACTCTGATTTTAAAGCAAGTTATTACCCACATAGTTTTATTTTTGGTGCAAAAGCTGCTTCAGGATACTATTACGCAAAAAAAATTATTAAACTAATCAATACCATTGCTGAAAAAGTGAACAATGATCCAGATACTTCCGATTTACTTAAAGTTGTATTTGTTGAAAACTATAATGTCACTTACGCAGAACAAATTATGCCTGCTTGTGATATTTCAGAACAAATTTCTACGGCCTCTAAAGAAGCCAGTGGAACAGGTAATATGAAATTCATGATGAATGGTGCTCTTACACTAGGTACATTAGATGGTGCTAACGTGGAAATTGCAGAATTAGTCACAGAAGATAATATCTTTATTTTTGGATTGACAAGTGATGAAGTGAATGAGTACTATAAAAATGGAACGTATAGACCAAAGGATTTTTATGAAAGCAATCCACATTTAAAAGAAGTAATTGATCAATTAACAAATGGGTTTTTTGAAGATGTTTCTAAAGAAGAGTTTGCTGAGATTAAAAACAAATTATTAGAAAGAGATCATTATTTTGTATTGCAAGATTTTGAAGGATATCGTCTTGCACATGAACAAGCCAATGAACTTTATAAAAATCAACCGAAATGGTTGGAGGCAAGTATTAAAAACATTGCAAAAAGTGGTTATTTTTCAAGTGATAGAACAATCGCTCAATATGCAAATGAGATTTGGGATTTAAAGAAATTAATTTGATAGAGATGGCTAAATATAGCCATCTTTATTTTTTTTAAAAAAACACTTTTCAAATGCAAAGTGATATTGTATAATGTTTTTAAATTATAATTATATTTACATGAGGAGGACAATGATGGGAACATGGGGTATAAAACCTTTTGAAAATGATACTGCGTTGGATTTTCTTGCAGAATTTGAAGAAAATAAGACATTTTCATTTTTAAGAAGAGCAGTTGAAGTTGTCATTACTGATGACTATTTGGAATCAGGTATTGTCATCGAAGCAATTGCTGCATTAGAAATCATCGCTGCAATAAAGGGAAATGCAACAGATGATTTTCCGGATATGGAAACGTTGACTTTAGATGAATTAGAAGAAAAATATAATTCGAAAATATCAAATTATTTAATGGATTTATGTGAAGATGCCATTGGTATCATCACGCGTTCAGAAGATAATGAAATGGTAGATTTACTGGAAGAGGCAGATGCACTTGAGGAGTGGATTGAAGTTATTGAAGATTTAAATGAAAGACTATTTTAAAAAGTGCTCTCGCACTTTTTTTAATTCACAAAACTTTCTCTAATATATTGACAATGTATAATAATTAACATATAATACGGTTGAATTAATCTTCAGGGCAGGGTGCAATTCCCGACCGGCGGTATAGTCCGCGAGCGTGATAAAGACGCATGAACAGGTGTAACTCCTGTACCGATAGTATAGTCTAGATGAAAGAAGATATTGTCAATTTAAGATATCCCTTTTTTGAACGAGCCTAACGAAGATTTAATTCGTTAGTTTTTTTTATTCTAAAGGAGGAATTATGATGGATTCAAAAACAAAAAAAATGGTAACATTAGGAATTTTGTCTGCACTTGGGGCAATCTTAATGATTATCGAAATTCCGTACCCTTTTGTACCATTCTTAATGATTGACTTAAGCGATGTTGTAATTTTAGTGGTATTTGCTTTTTATGGTTGGAGAGAAGCTGCGCTAGTAGGGTTGCTGAAAACAGTAATTCATGCTCTAACAAAAGGTGCTGTTGGTCCAATCTATATTGGTCAAATTACTGCGTTTATTGCTAGTATGTCATACGTTCTTGGAATGTACATATCAACTAACAAATTAAATCTAAATCGTTTATTCAGTGCCGTTTTCTCTGTTCTTGTTGTTACGACGATATTAACAGTAGGAAACTACTATTTCATCACACCGATATGGTTTGGTGAGTTAACGTTTTTAGACATAAAAGACTGGGTAACACCAGAAACTTTTGGTCTAAATCTTAGTGGTGGGTATTTGTTTACGATTTTAATGATTTACGTTCCATTTAATTTGTTAAAAGGGGCAATCGTCACTTCGGTTTATTTTTTGGTTTACAAATCAATTCATTATTTAAAACCAGTTAATTAGGTAAAAAAACACTTCGTATGAAGTGTTTTTTAATGGTATAATATGGAAGAGGTGATATCATGTATAGTCAAGCATTGGCAGCGAAAGAATTTATTGAAACGAAATATTCAGGGTCTCCAAGTACTGCAATTGTTCTTGGAAGTGGTCTTACAAGTATCATGGATGAATTGACAAATAAAGTAGAGATATTATATGAGGATATTCCAAATTTTAAAGTGTCTACAGTGAAAGGTCACACATCAAAACTAATCTACGGAAAGTTAAATGGAACAGAAGTGTTATTGATGAGTGGGAGATTTCATTTTTATGAAGGCTATACGATGAAAGAGTTAACGTTTCCTATTTTTGTCTTTAAATTATTGGGCATCAAGAATTTAATCTTAACAAACTCTTGTGGTGGAATCAATACTGATAAAGTATCCCCAGGGAGTATAATGGTGATCAATGATTTTATTAATCTTATGCCAGGAAACCCATTAATTGGTGAAAATGATGAAAGATTTGGACCAAGATTTCCAGATATGACAGAACCGTATTCTCTTTTACTTAGACAGATTGCAAAAGACAAAGCAACATTATTAGATATTCCGTATGTAGAGGGAATATACGCAGGATTTAGTGGGCCATATTATGAAACCAAAGCAGAAATAGAAATGATAAGAAGGATGGGTAGCGATGCCGTTGGAATGTCTACTGTACCTGAGACAATTGTAAGTAATTATTTGGGATTACAAACGCTTGCTTTTGCAACAATCACCAATATGGCTACGGGTATTCAAAAAACGAAACACTCTCACGATAATGTTGTGAAAATGGCGAACGAAGCTAGCCAGAAATTAGCAAATTGGATTAAAGAAATCGTTTCTGAAATATAAATGAACAATGCATATTTGCATTGTTTTTTCTTTCTCTTGACATATTGACACCCTGTCAATTATAATGAATGACAGGGTGTCAATTGACAAATCAGTTTACCTAGAAGGAGTACTATATGAACAAATACACTTTATTTATTTTTAAGCATAAAAAAGCATTGATAATTCTTCTAATGTTACTCAATGTTATGGCAATTATTGGGATTACAAAAATAAGATTAAATACAGACTTTTCAATGTTTTCACCTGATGTTTCCATCTATCAAGAAAGACTTGATGAACTAGAAAATACATTTGGAGAACTGAGTCAAATCATTGTTCTAGTAGAACACGATACGTTTACAAATGATGTGATTTATGATTTGAGAGAAATTCAATCAAATCTAGAAATGAATGAACATATTGTTTATGTGCAAGGGGTTGCACCTGAATCACTCTTGATCAATCATGTTTCAACAAGCATACTGGATATTCCAGCAAATGAAATTCTAACTTATTATGAAGCATTTGGGGACTTTTCACCATTGAAAGAAGCAGATGGTGTATATTATTCAACCTTTACAGTCTTTTTGCGTGCTGAATTTAATAAGACCGATGTTCGTGATATTGAGGAGATGCTTGGTGATTATCAATACAGTAGCTATGTGTCGGGGGATTCATATAATCAATTGAAAATAAGTGACTATATTATTCGAATATTATTAATGTTGCCTCCACTTACAATTTTGACTATATTACTCGTATTTAGATGGCAAATGGGATCATTTAAACCTACTTTTTTAAGTGTGCTTCCTGCGGCAATTGGTTCACTTTGGACATTCGGATTAATAGGGTGGATTGGGAATGAAGTTTCAATATTAACGGCAGTAGTACCAATCTTTATCATTGTCATTGGTAGCGCAGATGGGTTGCATTTTATGTCGCATTACCAAGATTCAAGAAGAGAAGGAAAAGATGTTCAAACCGGGTTAAACAGCACATTAAGATTGGTTGGAATTCCAATGATTGTAACGACATTAACATCAATGGTAGGTTTCATTAGTCTTTTAACCATGAATACTTCAAGTATCTTTGATCTTGCCGTATTCAGCGCTTTAGGAATATTGTTGGCAGGTGTTGCAACGTGGTATGTTCTTCCTCTTGTGTTATCTTCTGGAATCAATGTTCTACCCAAAAATACTGATAAAAAGCATTTTGATCTTTCGATATATGTCAAAAAAATTTGGGGAATACCAAGTTTGGTTATCATATTAATCATTTTGATTGGATCATACATTGCAATTCCATACATAAATAATGAATTTAATATGTTAATGATCTATAAAGATAGCACAATAGTTAGTGTTAACGCAGATAAAGTTCAAGAAGTAAATGGTGGAAGTATTCCGATTTATGTCACAATTGAGCTTGATGATTCGCCGATTACGCTTGCGTCATTATCAAAAGTCAATGCTTTGGTTAATGAGTTGAACAATTTAAGTGAGGTTAGTAAAATCATTAACCCATATCAGTTGATGACGATTGTATATAACATGAATACACCTGGAGATATACCAAATGATATGGTGCTTAATATGGTTTATTCCAATATCAGTAATGATTCAAATAGCACCATCCATAGTATGATTTCTGTCGATAAAAATATGGTAAGATTATTGGTGTTCCCAACTGATTTGACAAATGACACATTAATTACAATTGAAGAAACTGCCACTAATCATGCAGATAATGTCTTTGTTACAGGCGTACAATATCTCATGAAAGACCTCAATGTAAACATATCTTCTATGCAAATCAAAAGTATTATGGTAGCGTTAGCTGCAGTACTGTTGATGTTGATTGTGACATTGAAGAGCGTGAAAATAGCGTTTTATAGTATTTTGCCTATTTTAATAACTGTTGTTGCAGTATATGGGTTCTTAGGGCTTACGGGAATACCGCTAAACATTACTACAGTTATCATTTTCAGCATAACAATAGGGGTAGGTATTGATTATGCAGTCCATTTTAGTAGTGTATATAAATACTACTTAAAAGAGACAAATGACAATCAACTTGCTATTGGAAAAGCATATAAAAATTCATCTCGACCAATAATTACAAATGCACTTGGTATCTCACTTGGACTTAGCATATTAATGCTTTCGCCATTAACCATTCATTTTAATGTAGCGACACTGATGTGGATTAGTATGGTTGTAAGTGTAATTATTACTTTAACATTATTACCATTCATTTTTTCTTTACGAAAAGACAAGGAGGGTTCCAATGCCAAAACAAATGTTCTTTAATATTTCACCAGCAAAGCAAAAGATGTTTTTGAATGTAGCGATAGAGGAATTTACAACAAAATCTTTTGAGTTGGTTAGTGTTAATTCAATTATAAAGAAAGCAAACATATCAAGGGGTTCTTTTTATACCTACTTCACAGATTTAGATGAGTTGTTTAATTATATTATTGAAGAAGTGAAAAAAGAACGATTGAAATATATGATGATTATACTAGAAACATCAAAAGGCGATTTTTTTGAGTTCGTAAAAAATCTATTTGCTTACGATTTTGATCAGTTTCAAAGTGAACATCGATACTCACTATTTAGAAATTACATCTACTATATTCAAATGTCACAAAAAGGTTCAATCAAAGACACAATAATTAAAGGGATTTTTGAGACATTACAAAGCGTAGGATTCTCACCTGAACAAATCTTTGATTTGACAAAATACAACATTTCCATAGAAGAAATCTTAGATGTTGCTGAAATGATTATGTTAATTTCTGTGAACACATTTATGTTATCAGAATCATGTGATTATACAAAAGAAGAGATTCTTTCTATATTTGAAAGACGCTTAAATATATTTCAATACGGTGTTCTAAAAAGATAGTATAAGAGGTGCCAATAGAGTAATTAATTGTTGCATAATTATAACAATAAGGTATAATTATTTTTAGGGAATGATGTTCTCCCTTAGTATTTTACTTAAACCGCTATTAAAGCTGATGACTTCTACGTTCTTTTTTTGGCGTAGCCATCAGCTTTTATTTTTTTAGGAGGAAAATCTATGTTACTAAGTTTAGGACTTATATTTACAGTTGGTTTGGTATTAGGAGAAATATTTGGTAAAGTAAAATTGCCAAGATTCATTGGAATGATAGTGACTGGGATTTTACTTGGTCCTTTTGTCTTAAATCTTATTGGTATAGAGATATTGAATTTATCTACTGAGCTAAGAACAATCGCATTAGTAGTGATTTTACTTAGAGCTGGATTAAGTTTAGATATTACCGATTTAAAACAGATTGGTAGACCCGCAATATTAATGTCTTTTATACCGGCAACTTTGGAGATTGTTGCCGTTATTATATTTGCCCCAATGCTGTTTGGAATTGGTTATTTAGAAGCAGCGATTTTAGGAAGTGTATTGTCTGCTGTTAGTCCTGCTGTTGTAGTGCCAAAGATGATTCATTTAATGAGTGAAAAATATGGTTATAAAAAGCGTATTCCTCATTTAATAATGGCGGGTGCAAGTGTTGATGACATTTATGTGATTGTCTTATTTACTTCATTTTTGGCAATGTATAATACGGGTAACACAAGTTTAAGTTCTATACTTTTGGTTCCTGTTGCGATATTTATTGGTGTTTTAGTTGGATTTGTAATTGGTTATCTTCTAAGTGTCTTTTTTGAAAAATTTAGAGTTAGAGATACGATTAAAGTATTAATTATATTAGCGACCTCTTTCTTTGTGCTTTCATTTGGTGATTGGATTAATGAATATATTCCAATGAGCGCATTGCTCAGTGTTATGGTGATTGGAATTACTTTTTTAAACCGAAGTGAAATTAGAGCTTTGAGATTGAGAGAGAAATTTGATAAAGTCTGGGTGTTTGCTGAACTAGTATTATTTGTTTTAGTTGGAGCAGCAGTTGATATACGTATCGCATTTGGTGCTGGGCTACTTGCATTGGCATTACTTGCTATAGAGTTAATATTTAGATTTGCTGGTGTTCAATTGAGTTTGATCAAAACAAATTTAAACACAAAAGAGAGAATCTTCACAGGAATTAGTTATTTGCCAAAAGCAACTGTTCAAGCTGCTATTGGAGCAATACCACTTGCTGCAGGAGTTGAATCTGGTGAATTGATTTTAGCACTTGCAGTTCTTGTAATTATCATTACAGCACCTCTTGGAGCGATTGGGATAGATGCCACTTATAAGAAGTTCTTGCAATGTGACGAGTAGTCTAAGAATCATGTAAATTCATTGGAATAATTAATGTAAAATAATAATTCATATTATTTGAAATAATTATGATTTTAGCTTAAAATATGCATGTTAGATAAAATAAGGAGGAATGAATTTATGAAGTATGAAAATGATTTTTATGTTACAGCAGCAAAAGTTGGAAAACAAGCTCCTCGATTTGAAATGGAAGCAGTTATGCCTGAGGGGGATTTTTTAGACCGTTTTGGTAAAGTAAACTTAGATGAATTATTAGAACAAGGGAAATGGGTAGTTCTTTATTTTTATCCATTAGATTTTACTTTTGTGTGTCCTACTGAAATCAAAAGATTTAATGCATTAACTGA